>CBDUCU010000007.1:0-21378 GCA_965365725.1 uncultured bacterium
ATCAAGTAAGATTAAAGAAACGCCGTCGGCTGAATCGGATCAATAAAAGAGAACCGCCCGCACTCTTACACGAGTGCGGGCGGTTCTTTCTATATCTGGCAATTCATTTAGAAGTGCATCTCGATCAGACGCGGCAGATCAAGCACAAGCGCGATTGAGCCGTCGCGCAACTCGGTCGCGCCGCTTACTCCTTGCCAACGCGCCGCATGCCGCCCCAAATTTCTGACAAGCACTTCGCCGCGCTCTTCGATACTGTTGACGACGATAGCCGCGCGCGCCGATCTCTCGTCAGCATCATGCGCGGCTTTATCTGCGACAACGATCATCGCAGCGTCGTTTGCGCTCTCGACAGGCGCATTGATTCCCACAAGCGCGCCGAGCGAAACAAGCGGCAGCTTTGCGCCGCGCCACATCACGCTCATCTCTTCAGCTTTTAGCTCTGAATCTTTCGCATCCAACACGTCTTCGACGTGGGCAGCGGCAATGCAATAACGCTCATCACCCGCACGCACAATGAGCGATGTGACGAGCGCGAGCGTCGTCGGCAGACGCATCGCAAAGGAAGCGCCCACGCCCTTGCGGCTCCACAACCGCATCTCGCCGCCCAACTCTTCGACCGCGCGTTCAACTATGTCGAGACCAACGCCGCGACCCGAGACGGTTGACAGATTCCGGGCGGTCGAAAAACCGGGTCGGAAAATAAATCGCAGCGCCTGCTGCTCAGTGAGCGTTTCGTCTGCTCGCAGATGACCGCGCGCGCGCGCCGTGTGCGCGACACTTTGAGGATCGATGCCGTGCCCGTCGTCCATAACGCGCAGGAGCACATGGCCTTCTTCAGCAAGGGCTTCAATATCGATGCGTCCGCGCGCGGGTTTTCCCCTTGCGCGACGTTCTTCGGGCGGCTCGATGCCATGATCGACCGCGTTGCGTACGAGATGAAGCAGCGAGTCAGAGACGGCTTCAACCAACGATTTATCGAGCCGCACGTCTGAGCCGCGCGTCTCAAAGTCGACCTCGCGCCCGGCAGCGCGCGCCGCGCTAACGCCGGCCCGCATCGCACGTTCGAGCATCGGGCGAACAGAGACCATGCGCATCCCGATCAGACGTTCTTCAAGCTCGGAGAAACGTCTGAGAAGCGGCTGGATTTGCGCTTCAAGTTTTGCATGCGTTTCCTCAATCTCGATGCTTTCAAGAGCTAGATTCAAGGCGCGGCCTGTCTCGTTGTAAAGCGTATGAGTCTCTGAGATCACGTCGTCCAACTCTTCAAGCGGCACGCGGACAAGCATCGTCAGACGCGAAAGCGCAGGCGACGAGGTAGGCGAATCGCTTGTATCATCTGTAAACCTCGCATCGCCGTCTGCACCCGACGTTTCAACAGCAACGCTTTCATCCTTTTCTTTAGATTCGGCATAAAGCGTTGCGCCAAACGGCTCGATGATTTCTAAAATTTTGTCGCGCGCGTCGCGCGTTAGAAAAGGGATGAGAAAACGGATGAGTTCGGGTGCGTCGGGCGAAACGTCCGGCAGTGTTGAAATCACTTCGCCGGTCTGCGAAAGCGCGCCGCACAGAGCGCGCACACGCTCATCGAAATCGTTTAAGCCGAAATTGGCGGCTACGATAAAAAGATGCGAGCCTTCGGCGACTGCCTCTGTGATGCGTTGTCGCTCCGGCGCGCCCAGTGAGGCAAAAACATCCGCAGGCAGCGCAGCGAGCGCGGCTTCGTTTGCCGACTTTTTATCGTGCGAATCGGCAAGCTTTCGCAAACGTGCGACGAGATTGGTCTGGTCAAGTCTTTGGCCGCGCGCGGCTGCACCGACGCTGGCGGCAAGCGCTTCGACTGCCGACTCAAACGCTTCGAGCGTCTGTTGATAGATTTTGACGCGCCCGGCCCGTATGCCGTCGAGCAACGTCTCAAATTCGTGTGCGAGTTCGACGACTCCTTCAACGCCTGCCGCCGCCGCCGACCCCTTAATTGTATGAACGTGTCGAAAAATGCGTGCGACCAACTCGCGCCGCGCGCTTCCCTCGCCGTGCCGCGCATGCAAGTCGCGTATGTCGCCAAAGAGCGCTTCGATGCGCTCGTCAGCGTCGGCCAGAAAATCACGCGTCAGTTGCTCGTCCATAAACCTCTTGAATCGTAAATGGTAAATCGTAAATAGACAAAATTTTCGCGGCCCGCGTACGAAGACGACGGGCCGCGCTGCCAATGCAAATTTCTATGGGAACTTAATTCTCCCGGGTTTAGGCGGATGCTTTCTGTTGGTCGTCGGGGGCTTCGGAGTCGCTGTCGCGCGTCTCCTCTTCGATTGTTTCGCCGTCTGTTGAAGATTCTGCGGTTTCGGCGTGAGGGATGATCTCATCAGGGTGGCTGATGCCGCCGTCTTCCTGTGGACGTTCGTGGTCGAGATCGCGTTTGATTGCGTCGAGGATGCCGTTGATAAATTGCGTAGCCTCGTAGGTAGAGAAGCGGCGGGCAATCTCGAGAGCCTCGTTGATGGCGACGGTGCGCGGGGTCGGCTCGTGCAAGAATTCATAGACGGCGAGACGCAGTATGTTGCGATCAACGACGGCCATGCGCGAGATGCGCCAGTGCTCGGCGCGCGAGCGTATACGCTCGTCGAGTTCATCCCGGTGAGAAAGCGCGCCGACGGTGATGCGGGTTGAAAACTCACGAGCGCCCTCGTCCATCTCCGCCTCACCCAGTTCTTCCCAATAGGCGCGCACGAGTTCGTCGGCACGCGCCGAACCCATCACATCTGCCGCAAAGAGCATCTGCAAGGCGCACTCGCGCGCCTTACGTCTCGAACCCATAAACACCCCAGTGATGTAGAGTGATGAGTGATGAGCGATGAGTGATGAGCAAAAGCAAATTGCTCATCACTCATCGCTCATCACTCATCACTTGAGAATGCATCCTTATAAAGATTGACCAACTCGACGGCTGCCATCGCCGCCTCGAAACCTTTGTTGCCTGCTTTGACACCAGCGCGGTCGATGGCCTGTTCAAGCGTGTCGGCGGTGACGATGCCATAGACGATGGGCACGCCCGTCTCCATCGCGGCCTGTGCAATTCCTTTTGTGACTTCTCCCGCGACGTATTCAAAATGCGGCGTTTGCCCGCGAATGACCGTCCCCAGACAGACGATTGCATCAAACTTTTCGCTTTCGGCGAGCCGGAGCGCAAGCAGAGGGATCTCAAAAGAGCCTGGCACGCGGAAGTGCGCGACCGACGATTCAGATGCGCCGAGCCTGTCAAACGCGTCGAGCGCGCCTTCGACAAGACGCGCCGTTAGAAAATCGTTCCAACGGCTCGACACGATAGCGAAACGAAACCCTTCGGCGTTCAAACGCCCCTGATGCGTGACAGGCTGCAAGCTCGTTTAGAAACTCCGTTCGTATGCGGGATTGAGATCAAAGGCAGTATAGGAAAGTGAGTGGCGGGTGACAAGCGAGCATCAACAAACAATTATGGCCGATGAGATATGAGCACGGCGGATGCGCTTCGAGCACCGGCTTAATCGGGCAGATGGTCTGCGTCTTTGAGATTAGCGATGCCCTCATCAAGGCCGGGCAGATTGATGCCCGCCGAGGTCAAAAGCTCAAGCGTCTCGCGGAAAGTTTTGGGCTGCCACTTGTGCGTGCAGGCGAGCATGCCTTCATCGACGTACTGTAAGAATTTATCGCGCTCGCCCATGAAGAGATGGCTTTGCGCCAGATCGAAGACGCTCCAGGGTACGTTGACACCGGAGTTGACCTGCGCTTGAAGCGACCGCAGACCGCGCCTGAGCATAAGACGATGTTTGCCTTCGAGCGCAAAACTTTGCGCGGCGTGCGCGCCGATGGTGATGGCGTTCAGAAGAGGATAGGTGTGCCCCTGCGAGATGTCTGTCGCCAACTCGTAAGCTTCGGCGGCCTCCTTCATGCGCCCCTGTCGCTTGAGCACGCCGCCCAAACTTGAGAGCGCGTCGAAATCGTCGGGCTTGAGACGGACGGCGATCCTGAGAGACTCTTCGCCGCTTGGCATGCCTTCAGCCACGAGTTTTTGCGAGTTTTCAACGCTTGATTGCCATCCCCGTTTTTTTAGCTCGTTTGCAAACAGTTTATTTTCGACGACCCCTTTTTCCCTGTATGCCTCTGCATAGTCAGGCGAAAGCTCGATGACGAGTTTGAAATCAGCAAGCGCTTCTGCAAATTTGCCCCGGTCGCGGAGAACAAGCCCGCGCTTCATCAACACGGCCTCGTTGTCGGGACTCATCACAAGCGCCTCGTCAAACTTATCCGTCGCCCTTGTCCAATCATCGACGCGCAAGGCATTGTCGGCTTCAATCAGCAACGGCTCGATGTTTGGTCGTCGGTAGTCGCGCTCGGCTTCGCGCTGCGCACGCAGTGCGCGCATCGGTGGGCTGTCGAGACGGTTCATGACAAGCGACTCGGTGAGCACGCGTTTGATGAGATCGATTGATTCGCTGACCTTGTCTTCCGGCTCATACTCGTAAGGGAAGGCCTTGATCTGGTTGATGTCGAAGGGCGGCGGCCCCGCCTCCTGCCGGAAGATGGCCGTGCCCGATTCGTGCGCGCGATGGCGCACGCCCAATTCATAAAAGACGTTGGCGTTGAGGCCGCTAATGTCGGCCAGAGCAAAACGCGAGTATTCGATGTATTGCCACATCTCCTGGCTGATGTCGCCGCTAAAATAGTCTTGATCGGTGCGGCGTGGAAGGAGACGACCGCCTTCGGGCAAGTCAACAGACTCAATCGCAGGCTTAAAGATGCTTTGATAGATAAAGTCGAAGTCAACCTCTTTGTCGCCGACCTTCTTTTTGTTGAAAGGCATGATGACGAAGCAGATTTTGTCGTAGTCGATTTCGGGCATGAGGCAACCTCGGCGATTCGAGCGCGGGCATTTAAGCTTTCCGCGACGCGTGGAAGAGACGCGAGGAACAGCTTGCGAGGACGCAAAGTATATGCGCGATGCGGGTCGGGTTTCAATGATTACTCGTCAAGATTAACCCAGCCGCATTGCATCCTTTGTATATCACTCGCCTTTGAAGACGGGCGCTCGTTTTTCGAGGAAGGCGAGCGTGCCTTCGCGTGCGTCCGATGTTGCGAAGAGGCGGCTAAAGAGTTGCGCTTCGAGCTTGAGACCTTCGTCGAGCGGCATGCGCAAGCCGCGCGTGACGGCTTCGAGACAGGCACGCACAGCAAGCGGCGCTGCCGTATCGCGGATGGCGTGAGCAAGTCGCTCGGCTGCGGGCAAGACTTGCTCGCGCTCGACGACTTGATTGACAAGACCATGTCTTAACGCTGCGTCCGCCGTCACAGGCTCGCGCGCAAGCATCGTAGAGAGCGCAAGCGCCGGCCCGACGGCGAGCGCAAGACGCTGCGTGCCGCCGTAGGCGGGGATCAGGCCAAGCTGCGCTTCAGGAAGACTGAGCATCGTATCGTGCGACGCGATTCGCAAGTGCGCGGCAAGCGCAAGCTCGCACCCGCCACCAGCCGCCGCGCCCCACAGAGCCGCAACGACCGGTACGCGGCAAGTCTCGATTTGCTCACACACGCGCTGTCCCAAAGCAGCTCTTTCGAGCGCGCGCTTTTCGTCAAGACCTTCAAGCTCCGAGATGTCCGAGCCCGCGCAGAAATCTTTTCCCTCGCCGCTCAAAACAACTGCGCGCAAATCCGTCCGCCCGTCAATCTCAACAAAAATCTCGCTGAGACGCTCAAGCATCGCGCGCGTCAAAGCATTGCGCTTCTCCGGGCGCATCAGACGCACATAAGCGATGGCATCGCTCTCATCAAAAAGAATTTCAGACATCACGCGCTAATTGCACAACAAATCAAGTGAAGCGCCGTCAGACGCGGGGCTCGATTCTGCTGCCGCGCCTGACGGCAAATTGTTGTCTAGTACAACGTCAAGACAGTTTTAAGAGAGATTCATCGGCACAGGGTTCTTCGGGTCTGTGTAATCGTAAAAACCCCGTCCGGATTTGCGACCGTAGAGACCGGCCATGACCATCCGCTTGAGAAGCGGCGGAGGAGCAAAACGACGCTCGCGGAATTCCGTAAACATGATCTCGGCGATGTAGAAGGTCGTATCCAATCCGACGAAATCGAGCAGCGTCAAAGGCCCCATCGGATGGCCGCATCCGAGTTTCATCCCGTTGTCGATGTCAACAATCGAGCCGGCCCCTTCTTCGAGCGCGCGAATCGAATCGAGAAGATATGGAACAAGCAGACGGTTGACGATAAAGCCTGAGCGGTCGCCCGCGCGTACCGGGACTTTGCCGAGCTTTCTGCCAAACTCAACCGCCTGCTCATAAACCTCTTCGTCCGTCAGCACCGTGCGGACGACTTCGACGAGCTTCATAAGCGGCACGGGGTTGAAAAAGTGCAGGCCGACGAAACGCTTCTGTCGTTCGGGGCGCGCAGCCGTCATCATCTCGGTGATTGAAAGCGAAGAGGTGTTTGAAGCAAGAATGGTTTGAGGTTTACAAAGCTCGTCGAGCTGGCGGAAGGTGTCGCGCTTGAGGTCGAGGTTTTCGATGATGGCTTCGATGATGATGTCGCAGTCGCTGAGGTCTTCAAGCTGGGTCGTGCCGCGCATCCTTCCGCGAATCTCTGCGCGCTGCTCTTCAGTAATCGTCCCCTTCTCGGCAAACTTCGTCAGAGACTTGTCGATGCCTGCAAACCCGCGCTCGCACAGTTCGTCCGACATCTCGCGGACGATCACATCGAAGCCTGCGGTGGCCGCCGTCTGTGCGATACCGGAACCCATCAGACCGCAGCCTAAGACTCCCACTTTTTTGATTTCCATAATGTTTGATTCTCTCCTGTTTTGATCGTCGCCTTTTCAGCAAAGCGACTCTAAAAATTTTTCAAGTGTCCCGGCGCACGCGTCCCCTCTCATTTCGTCTGTGGAGTGTTCTCATTAGCCGGCGCTTCCGGAGTCGGTGTCGGATCGGCGGCGATGTCGTGCGCTTCGCCCTCGGTCTTGACCCATTCGTCAAATTTGACCCGCCATGCATTCATCTGCTCGACCAACTCGGCACGCCGCGCAAGCGCCGGAGGCGACTTACGCCACGACTCATCGGATGCGCCGAATGAGGCTGCTTCCATCAGCAACGACTTTAGCTCGGAGCGCAGTTGTGCCTCTTTTTCTCCGAGCGAGGGAGACGCGTCGAGTTCTGTGATGATGTTTCCGATGGCGGACGTATCGCCGTCAAGCGCATCGTTAAAAGCCTTGCCGCTTCCGTTGACGGCTCCGATATAAGCCTCAAGCGCCTGCGCGTAACTCCGCCCCTCGCGCATACCTGTGAAGGTGGGCGCGCGTCCGTCGAAGTTGCGCGCAACCATAAAGAAGCTGACGAGGACGGCGATGAGCACAACGGCCTGCGCAGCATGCCAGATGTATGCGACGGGCCCACGCTCGCCGGGCCGTTTGTAATCGACAAAAGCGGCAATGAGCATGCCTGTAAAGAGTCCGCCGAGGTGGGCCGCGTTGTCGATGATGGGAATCGCGTAACCGATAAAAAGATTGATGGCGATCATCGGCAGCATCCCTGTGCCGAACGCTCGTTTGAAACCTTCGGGCAGCTCGCGTCTGAACTTGATGCCGAAGACAAAGAGCACGCCGACGAGTCCGAAGAGAGCGCCCGATGCGCCGACCGAAGGCACGTCGGCTGTGCGAAACAGAAAAGTCTCAAGCGCGCCGTCGCCTCTGTCGGGTCGCACGGTCAAATAACTGCCGAGAGTTCCGCCGATCCCGGTCAGAACCCAAAAAACCGTAAACTTTGCAGAGCCGTAAAGCTTCTCGACGTAAGGCCCAAGGATAAAGAGGCCGTACATGTTGACGAGCAGATGAATCCATCCAATCGAAGGGCCGCCGTGTAAAAAGATCGGCGTGACAAAACGCCACCACTCGCCACGATCAATCAGCGAGTTGACCTTTGCGCCGTAGGCGATGAGCACGCCCGTCGGGTTCTCGTCCACGCCCGACGCTTTCATCAGAAAGAAGAGAAAAAGGCATGCAATGAGAAAGACAAAGGTAAAGGGCGCGGGACGCGTGACGACGGCGCGAATGAACCGGCGCGTTTCCGGGTCTGCATGTTGCAGCGCATCGCCTTCGTGTGCCGCATTGGGAGCAGCAACCTGCGCCAGAGGCGTGCCGCACATCATGCACGCCGTCTCGCCCGCCCCGACGAGCGCCCCGCAGTTGCGGCACACTCGCGGGCGACCTGCGTACGCGCCGTCCTCGACTCTTCCCTCAGACAAAATTTTCACGCCGCGCGCCGCTACCGTAACGCGCTGGGTCGAAGCAACAAAGTCCTGCCGTCGTGCAATGCATGTTGCCTCGACATTCAACATTCGCTTTTGTAAAGCTTTGCCGCGATTCTATAACGCGGCCCGTTCCCATGTCATGCGCGGCGGAGGCGTGCTAACAATAGACGCGTACTAACAAATATCAGCGGCTAGGCGCTCAAAGGATTGACCATCGTCTGCTAAGCGGGTACAAAGCAAGGTGACACGCTTTTTGCGTCGTAGCTCGCCATTCCCCTTCGAGGAGAGTAATTGATGAGAAGGAAGCTATTCGTCGCGTTTCTCTTACTGATTTCCTGTGCGTCGCTCTGCGCGCAGCAGGCCGATCTTTCTTGGGTGAAGTTTACCTCTGCCGAGGGCCGCTTCTCCGTGATGATGCCGACCAAGCCCGAGGCAAACACCAACACGCAGCCCAGTCAATACGGGCCATACACCGTGCACCTTTTTACATCGAAGGGTGTCGGTGAGATTTTCCTCGTCGGATGGGTGGACTATGATCCGGGCTTCAAGTTTGATACGCAGAAGGAGCTTGAGGCGAACCGCGACAACTTTGCCAAGGGGGTCAAGGCAACAGTGCTTGGCACTAAGCCCATCAAGCTCGGGACGAATCCCGGCATCGAGTTCACGGCTGAGACCGAGCAGGCCTTTTTCAAATCGCGCGTTTATATCGTCGGTCGTCGCCCGTATCAGTTGATCTCAGTGCGGGCAAAGAGCGCGCAGGAGTCGGCAAACGTTGCAAAGTTCTTCTCGTCGTTCGAGTTGGTCAGCCCCAGATGAGTAAGCACGCTACATAGCTTAAGCGCGGCGCGGTGTTTACTGGGGCCTGCGCGGGCTCACCAATTTATTCTCTTACTTCGCCCCGCAACCTGATCTCCTGCGGTGCAGTCGTATCCTCCACGACAGCGACGCGTGCGCGCCAATCAAGCGTCCTGATGCGGCACGTTCCCGTGTTGTCTTCACGGCAATAGTAGAGCGTCAAACGCAGGCGAAGAAGACCCTCGCCCGGCTTACGCGTTTGCAGCGAAAGGCTCAAGGGCAGACGCAAATCTTTCGCCGTCATGCTCAACTCCGGCCCGTAAGCTTTCTCTTTATCAGTTCCTGACGCGACTACCGCAAGGTGCTCTTTTCCCTCTTCCACAGTCAATTTGTAACGATGCGGCGCAGACGGATTGAGGTGGTAGCCTTCGGGCAACACGACTTCAGCAACGAGCCGCGCATCAACGCCTGACTTCAAACGCTGCGGCGCAACCGTCAACTCTTGTGCTTCCGGCCCGCCGTCCGAATCAGCATCGCTTTCATCAATGGGTTTGCGCTCGGCGGGCGGTTGCAAGCCCTCGATCTTGAGCGTCGAAGCTATGCGCGTCCGCAAGTCAATTACACGAACAGCGTGATTGTTCGTGTCTGCAACGTAGAGCTTTCCGTCGGCGATGCTCAAACCGCCCGGCTCGTAAAAGGATGCGCGCGCTCCGTCGGTTTGTCCCGGCTTGCCTGTTCCCGCAAAGGTTTTTGCCTCGCCCGTAAGCGGGTTGAGCGTTTTGATCTTGTGGTTGTAGGTGTCTGCGACGTAGAGCAGGCCTTCGTAATAATGGATGCCGAGCGGGTGCTGAAAGCGCACGTCGTCGCCGCGACCGTCGCGGTCGCCAAACTCAAAGAGGTCGCCGCCCGCAAGCGTTTGTACATGCCCACGCGCGGTATCGATTGCGCGAATGATGTTCGACTCGCTATCGGCGACGTACAAATTCTTTCCATCCGAAGCAAGGCCCGACGGCTGCGCAAAACCTGCCTCCAACAACTCGCCGTCAGCGCGCTCCTCACGCCCCGAACCGGCGTAAGGGCCGATGTCTCTCGCTCTCTCGTTGAGACTCCAAATCTGATGCGGCCCGGCCATCGCAATATAGAGACTCTTTTTCTCGCCCACGCCCGCGACGTGTATGTCCCAGGGCGACGCCAGCGCAACCTCATTTGGCCTGCTCATGCGTGCATTTGAAAACTTGCGTGCTTGTCGTCCAGTCCCGGCGAGCGTGCGAACACGGCGCTCGCGTAAATTGACGGCGCGTATCAGATGGTTCGACGTGTCACAGACATAAAGCTCGTCACCGTCGAGCGCAAGCCCCTGCGGGCTTTTGAAAGTTGCTTTGTCAAACGCGCCGTCATCTGCGCCTTCCGCGCCCGTACCGATTGTTTCAACGAGCGTGCCGTCGAGACGCGTGACGACGATGCGGTTGTGATTTGAATCGGAGATAAAAAGACGCTTGCTGCGCGCATCGGCGAGAATTTTTCCCGGAAACGCGAGCGGCAAGTCTCCGACCTTCGCGCGTTCGAGCGCGGAGCTAAAAGGCTCTTCATTTAACGCGCCGCGCGCGCGAAAATCTTCGACGAGTTGTCCGATTGCGCGGTCGAGCGTTTCATAGTGACCTTCGCCCGCGACGCTTCCCCTCACGTAGCCTGCCGGGTCGATGAGAACCTGCGTTGGCCAAGCGCGCACGGCGTAAGAGTTCCAAATCTTAAAGTCTGCGTCGTTGACTACGGGGTGTTCGACTCCGTAGCGCAGAATGATGCGACGGATGTTTTCCGTCTCGCGCTCGTTGTCAAACTTTGCCGAATGAACGCCGATGACGACGAGCTGGTTTGCGTACTTCTCTTCGAGCCGTTTGAGGTCGGGGATGATGTGGACGCAGTTGATGCAGCCGTAAGTCCAGAAGTCGAGCAGCACGACTTTGCCGCGCAACTGCGCGAGCGAAAGCGCACCTTCCGTGTTGAGCCAACCGCGATGGCCCACCAGTTCCGGCGCGCGCACGCGCCCCTTCTCTTGCAAAGCCGACGCGCCTCCGTCGCTTGTGTTAATGCTCGCCGGTGCAAGCATGAGAAGCACAAATAGTGCGAGCAATTTTTTCATTAAACGCCGCGCAATCCTTTAATCCGCTTTGACACACACGAGCCTTTGCGTTCTTTGCACATCCTTTATAACGCGAAGCTCACGCGAAGAACGCGAAGAGATGAAAGTCAGGAAACGTTTGTGTCGTCCAACACTTGATCGAGCCTATCGACGGCGCGTCGCAAGTGCGGAATCGTGATCGAGCCACCGACGACGAGCGCGACGTTGAATGCATCCAGAAATTCTGCACGCGTTACGCCCAATTCCGCGCACTGTTTGATGTGATAGGTCACGCAATCGTCGCAGCGCAAAACAACTGAGGCCGTCAGCCCCATCAATTCTTTTGTGCGACGGTCGAGCGCGCCGTCTTCGTAAGCTTGCGTATCGAGCGCAAAAAATCGCTTGATGCCGAGATGATTCGAGCCAAGCAGACGCTCGTTCATCTCCGCACGGTAGCGGTCAAATTCGTCCATGACACTCTTCCTTTCAAATGTTTTTAAGAGTGTAGCACGCAGGCCGCGACACGCACCCCGAGCAGCATGCGGCGTTGACCCTTCGCCCGCCGCCGTGCTAGAACCGTGCCGGTTCTCCTTCCCCTTCGACGACCCACGACCGATGACGCAACCTGACGGCGACAAGACAAGAGATGCGATGCGCAAGCTTCTTCTAATGCACACGGGCGCGCACGCGCTCGCGCTTTTCGCAGACGAGACGGATGGCTCTATTGCTTTCACTCGCGCAACGCCTCTGCCCTTCGCGCCGCAGGCGGTCGTCGGCATCATCTCCGCGCGCGGGCGCATGCGCACCGTCATCGACCCGCGCCCGCTTATCAGCGACGCGTCAATAGAATCAGCTGAGCAGACGACAGCAGCAGCAACAGACGAACAGCCGCGCCAGGCAGTTCTGATCAAAGGCGACGAACAACTCGCGCTCGCCGTCGCGCATGTCGGCAAAACGATTGAAATCGACATGGGCGAAATCCAACCAGCCGATTCCATGCCTGATTTCGCGCGCGGGACGTTCAGGCACGAAGGCTCTCAAATTCTAATTCTCGATTCATCCAAACTCTTCGACGCAGCGACGCGCGGCATGGAACGCCGTAGAAGGCGACGGTAATTATTTTACAGTTGAAGAAAGGGCGAGCGGCGGGGCGGCAATGAAATTTAACTCCCAGATAAGTGATGACAGAATATAGTTTTTATTATCAAATGTGTGAATGAAAATGGTAAAGAATTGTAAATCAGTGAAAGAAATATAGGCTGCCTAAATTCAATCCGACAGAGGTTGGATAATCCCGAAATAGGGGGAGAGGATTTTGGAAACTTTCGAGTTTGTTGTTGAAGGGCCGCCGGTTTCGGTTAATGCGAAAAAGAATAACCCTAGGCGTTATCAAAAATGGATTGGAACTGTTAGAGCAGCAGCTCAGTCTCGATGGCTTAGTGGTAAACAACCAACACTGAGCCAGAATGTCATAGTAACTATAATGAATTATTACACAGAGACATCGCCCGATGTTGACAATATAATCAAACCAATTTTAGATGGCCTCAATACTGTGATTTATTTGGATGACAGACAAGTATCTAGGGTATGTAGCGAGAGATTTGATGTGTCAGATATAGCTAGCATCCAAAACCCAAGTGCTTTGTTAGCCGAAGCACTTGAGCAATATACTGAGTTGCTGCATATTAAGGCGATGTGGGAGGTAGAAGAGTAATGTCAACAGAACTTGTAAATGATGAACGAGTTTACGAAATTGCGGAAGATTATAAGAAGCGTGGTTATGACGTAACTATAGCTCCATCACCTAAAAACCTACCTCCTTTTCTGAGTAATTTTACGCCTGATATTGTTGCGCTTAGTCACAGCGAGTCAGTAGTAATCGCGATAAAATCATTCCACAAATCAAGGCCAACAAATTATTGGCGTGAATTGGCAAATACGATCCAAAATCATCCGGGATGGCGTTTTGAATTAGTTATTGACTCAAGACGTGAGCCTCCCCCAAGTATCGCGCCAGAACAGATTAGCAGACTTCTTGAAGAGGGACAGCGCCTTACTAAAGAAAATATATTGGATGCCGCTCTATTGGTCACTTGGGCTGCTACGGAAGCAGCTATGCGTTTAGCAAGTAAGGTATATGAGGTAGAGCTGCCAGATTATAGACCAACAACAGTAGTTAGTAGATTATATACTGATGGCATTTTAGAAAGAGAAGAGTATGAGTTTTTGATGTCCTGCATAAAAATACGCAACTCTTATGCTCACGGGTATCGAGGCGAAACAATTCAGCCTGGCTTTATACAAAGATTGAATGAAATTGCTTCGAGATTATTAGCAGCTAACCCTACAACTGTAAGTAGCTGAACTATTCCTCACTCAGCCGCTCAAACATCAATCATAAACTTTCTGTTTTCCGCCCGCTGCTTGTCACCCGTCCCGCACGGCTTCTACTATTAAACCCAAGATGAATGAGCATTCTTTCGCCACGCTCGAATACGACGCGTTGCGTGCGCTTGTCGGCGCGCGCGCGCAGACCCCGATGGGACGCACTGCCGCAAGTGCGCTCGCGCCTTTCTCCGATATGGAAGCGGCACGCACATCACTTCGCGCCGTCTCCGAATGTCTGGAGCTGCGGCGACGCGGCGCAGGGCTTTCCTTCTCCGATATCGCAGACCCTTCGGACGCGCTTGCGCGCCTGGCAATCGAGGGCGCAACGCTCGATGCGTTTGCGCTGCTTGAGCTCGCGCGTCTCTGCTCGCAGGCGGCGGACGCGCGCTCTTCAATCCAGAGCGAGCGCGAGGCGTGCCCCGTTTTGTGGGACGTAGTAGCAGAGCTTCCGCGCACGCTCAAAGGTCTTGCCTCGCGCGTCAACTCAAAGATTCTGCCGAGCGGCGAACTGGACGACCGCGCCAGCCCCGAGCTTGCGCGCATACGCCACGACATCAACCGCCTGCGCTCGCAAATTACGCGCGCTCTTGAAACACTGATGCGTCGCTCCGAAGAGGCGATTCAGGATCAGCTCGTCACGGTTCGCAACGACCGCTTCGTCATTCCCGTGCGCTCTGACCATCGCGGTCGCGTAACAGGCGTGGCACACGGTTTTTCGTCTTCGGGCGCGACCATTTTTGTCGAGCCGCTTGAAACCATCGACTCAAACAATGAGTTGCAAGCCTTGCGCGAAACCGAGGAGCGCGAAATCTTTCGCATCCTCTCAACGCTTACAGAAGAGATGCGCACGGCGCGCGCCGAAGTAGAAGCGGCGGCGAAAGCGGTCGGCTATCTCGATTTCACAAATGCGAAGGCCGCGCTCAGCGCACACTTTCACGCCGTCGAACCAACGATTGACGACGAAGGCACGCTCAAGCTCGTCGATGCGCGGCATCCTTTGCTTGAAGAAAATTTGCGTGCGCAGGGCGGCGAAGTCGTTCCCGTCTCGTTGAGTCTTGACGCAGACCGCCCAGTGATGGTCATCTCGGGCGCGAATGCGGGCGGCAAAACAGTTGTTTTGAAAACAACCGGGCTGCTCTCTTTGATGGCGCTTTCCGGCCTGCACGTTCCCGCGCGCGAGGCTCGCATTCCTTTTTACGGCGCGGTGCTCGCAGACATCGGCGATCGTCAATCGCTCGCCGCCAATCTCTCAACCTTTACTTCGCACGTTGCGAACATCCGTCGCATGATTGACCTGTGCCGCGACCGTCAGGGCGCGGCGCTCATTCTTCTCGACGAAGCGGGCACGGGCACAGACCCCGAAGAAGGCTCTGCCTTGGGCGTTGCCGTCGTCGATCATTTCCGACGCGCTTGCGGCGCGCACGTTATCGCTACGACGCACTATTCGGGTTTGAAAATGTACGCCGCTAACGAAACGGGCGTACAGAATGCAAGCGTCGAATTCGACGAAAAAACTTTGCAACCGACCTATCGTCTGTTGGTCGGCGTGGCCGGTTCGTCCTCCGGCCTTGAAATCGCACGACGCTTTGACTTGCCCGACTCGATCATCCGCGCGGCAAACGAGCGCGTCAAAGATTCAACGCGCGAGACGGAAGAATACCTTCGTCGCATCAAGCGCGAAGCGGAAGAGTCTGAAGCGATGCGCCGCGCACTCGAAGAAGAGCGGGCCGCCGTTGCAGAAAAGTATGCTCGACTCGACCGCGAGGCCGAACGACGAGAGCGCGAACGTCAGACCGATTTCGCTCGACAGCTTGAGTCGGCAACTACTGAATTTGAACGCCGCGCACGCGAGCTTTACACAAAGATCGAAGACCGCGCCGAGCGTGCGCGCGTCGAGCGCGAAGCCGAGCGACGCGCCGCCGAACTCCGCCGCGAAGCACAGGAGCGACGCGCTCAAACACGAACGCCCTCATCAAACACAGAGGCCGCGCCGCGCGCCGTCCGCGTCGTCAAACCAACTCGCGCGGATGAAAAGCCGCTTGCCGCAAACCCTGAAGAGACCGCTTCGATAACCGTTCTCGAACGCGCGCCAACAGTCGGCGATGAAGTACGTCTGCGCAATTTCGGCAAGACCGGCACGGTCGAGCGCATCACAGACGGCGAAGCCGAAGTTCGGGTCGGCGCCGTTCGTTTGCGCGAGAAAATATCCAATCTCGAAGTCGTCAAACGCACGCAGAAGAAGCAGGATGAAAGTCTCGTCGCTCGTTTGCAACGCATGTCCTCGCGCGGCACTGAAATCAAGCTCAAACAGTCAACCGAGCAACCAGACGCAGAACTCAACATCATCGGTCGGACAACGGACGAAGCCGCCGACGAGTTGGACAAATTTCTCGATGCCGCCTATTTGGAAGGCCATGCGCACGTCCGCATCATTCATGGTCATGGCACGGGTGCTTTGCGCCGCGCCGTCGCCGAGCTTCTCAAAAACCACCCGCACGTCGCGCGCTTCTCACCCGCCCCCGACAAACAGGGCGGCGCGGGCGCAACCATCGCTGAGTTGAAGACCTGAATTCTCTCTCGCGTCCAGCAAAGAGAGGCTCACAAAGAGAAGCGCAAACGCTTCGACGTGATTGCCGAATTTCGCACGGGCGAGTAATTTAATTCGACTCAATAACTGATGCGCTTCCCGCAAACATTTATCGACGATTTAAGAAGACAGGCGGACATTGTCCGCGTGGTGGGCGACTATGTGACCTTGAAGAAAAAGGGCGCAAACTGGATGGCGTGCTGCCCGTTTCATAAGGAGAAAACGCCGAGCTTTTCCGTCAACCCGGCAAAAGACATCTTCTATTGTTTCGGCTGTTCAAAGGGCGGAAGCGTCTTCAATTTCGTGATGGAATTAGAGAGCGTCTCATTTCCCGAAGCGGTGCGCATCGTGGCGGAGAAGGCGGGCGTGCCGCTTCCGCAGATGGAGGAGGACAAAAAATTTGAGGTGCGCAGGCAAGAGGCCGATTCCGTCATCCAGCTCAACGCATGGGCGCTCGAATGGTGGGAAACGCAGCTTCAGGAAAACAATGCTGAGGCCGCATTCGCGCGCGAGTATCTCAAAGGTCGTCAGATTGATGATGAGACGCGCAGGATTTTTCGTCTTGGGTTTGCGCCCAACAGTTGGGACGCGCTCACGTCGCACCTGAAGCGAAAAGGTGCGAGCGCGTTTGAGATTGAGCGGAGCGGCCTCGTCGTCAAAAAAGATACGGGCGGGTCGTACGACCGTTTTCGCGGGCGCGTCGTCTTCCCTGTCATGGATGCGCAGGGTCGTCCCGTTGCCTTCGGCGCGCGTGCGATACGTGCGGGCGACGAACCGAAATATCTCAACTCTCCCGAAACTCCGGCCTACACAAAGGGCCGTCATCTCTTCGGTCTGAATTTGTCGCGCGAAGAGATTCGAAGAAAGAAATTTGCCATCCTGGTCGAAGGATATTTGGACTTAATCATCCCTTTTCAGTTCGGCGTGCGCAACGTCGTTGCAAGTTTAGGGACGGCTTTGACGACCGAGCAAGCGCGTCTTTTAGCGAGGTTTGCGCGTCGCGTTGTCGTCAACTATGATGGAGACCGGGCTGGAATTCAGGCCGCCAAACGCGCCATCGAAACGCTTCTTGTCGAAGACTTCGAGGTCAAGACGCTTGTGCTGCCGGAAGGCACAGACCCGGACGAGTTTTTGCGCAAGCACGGTGTTGAAGAGTACAACAGCCTGCGCGGGCGAGCGCTGCCACACATACAATTCGTGATTGCGCAGGCTTTGAATGAACGCAATCTTCGCAACCCGACCGACAAGGCGCAGGCCGTCGAAGAGGTTCTGCCCTTTGTCCGCGCCGTCAAAAATCCCATCCAGCGACGCGAGTATTTCGACATGGCGCTGGACGCTCTGCGCGTCGAAGAGAACTCGCTACGCAACGATCTTTGGAAATCCGTGAGCGCGCGTACACCCTCACAGACGAGTGCAGCCGCGACGGCAGCGAACAGCGAACAGGTCAGAGAACAGGTCGCACGCGCCTCAGCTCCGCAGGTAACGCTCGCCGAACAACGTCTGCTTGAGATCATCATTCACGATGCGGAATTGCGTCGCCTGACAAGCCCCGCGATTGCGGAAGATGTTTATGACGATCTGCCGACGGCCTCAATTTTTCGCGCCCTTAAAGCGCTCGACGCTGGCGGACGCGACGTTGACTTCGATGCGCTTGAAGAACTTGTGGGCGGCGACGCAGTAGCCTCAGAGATCATCCCGCGCCTCTGGATGGGCGAGAGCGAACGCGCCGAAGGCGAGGCTACTGACGACCTGCTGGCCGAAGCGCAAAGCTGCATCCGTACTCTACGATTGATGATGATTGACCGTCGCGTCCGCGAGCTGGCCGCCGGGATCGTCGAAGCCGAGCGCGCCGGTGATGCGCAGACGCGCGACCGCCTCATCATGGAAGATTTGGAATTGAAACGTCGTAAACAGCAGTTGTCGGAAGTTAGAGCTTAGAGGTCGGTAGAAAACTTGCGTTACTGCGCATCGCCCTCTAACCTCTAACCTCTGATCTCGCCGCCGGAGGTGGGTTGCAAAGTTGAGCATGGAAGAAAAGGATCAGGACGACGTGATGCAGCGCCTCCTCGAATTGGGCGGCGACAAGAAATTTCTCACGTTCGACGACCTTAACCGCGAACTCCCCGATAGCATCGTCTCGCCTGACGACATCGAAGACGTGCTGCAAAAGCTCGAAGGCTCGGGCGTTCCCATCGCCGATTCCGACGAGCGTCTAATCGAACAGGCCGCCCCGCTCGCTTCCGATGATTTGGACGAAGTCAGCGAAGAAGACCTCGAATTAGATCTCTCGGCGGGCGTGCTTGAAAAGACAAACGATCCTGTCCGTCTCTATCTGCGTGAGATGGGAGTCGTCCCGCTCCTGACGCGCGAAGGCGAAGTCTCCATCGCCAAAAGAATCGAGCGCGGTCAGATCAAGACGCAAAAATCAATCGCCCGCTCGCCCATCGCCGTGCGCGAGCTTTTGAAGATGGGCGACGAGCTTGAGGCCGGACAGCTCAACATACGCGAAGTCGTCACCTTCTCGGATCAGGCGGAGCTAACGGGTCAGGAAGACAAGGCGGACGAGTATCTTCAGTGGACGATTGAAGGCATCAACAACATCCGCAAGCTTTTTAAGAACGGCCTCAAGGAGTGGGAGCGTCTGCGCGCCGAACAGAAGCTGTTGCGCGGCAAGAAATCGAAAAAGCTTCTCCGGCTCAAACGCAAGGTCGCGCGCATGCGTCTTGAAGTCGCGCAGGAGATGAAGCTTCTGAACCTGACGGAACGCGCGCGCCAACGCCTCATCGACTCGATTCGCAAAGTTCATAAAGAGATTCGCGTTCAGGAGCGCGACATCGACAATTACACCGAAAGGCTCAATCGCAAGCGCATCCGTCCTGACGAAGAGCGCGAATGGAAACGACAGATTGCCTCCGCCAAGCGTCGGCTTCAACAGATCGAATCCGAGCACAGCATCTCGCCCGTCGATATCAAGCGTTCGCTTCAGGCAATCGTCACCGGCGAGCACGCCACCGCGCAGGCCAAGCGTGAGCTGATTGAAGCGAACCTTCGTCTCGTCGTCTCAATCGCCAAGAAATACACGAATCGCGGCCTGCAATTTCTCGACTTGATTCAGGAAGGCAACATCGGTCTGATGAAGGCCGTTGATAAGTTCGAGTGGCGACGCGGCTACAAGTTTTCGACCTACGCGACGTGGTGGATTCGACAGGCGATTACGCGCGCCATTGCAGATCAGGCGCGCACCATTCGCATCCCCGTCCATATGATCGAGACCATCAACAAGCTGATTCGCACTTCGCGCGCGCTTGTGCAGGAGCTGGGGCGCGAGCCGACGAGCGAAGAGATTGCGCGCAAGATGGACATTCCTGTCTCGAAGGTGCGCAAGGTCTTGAAGATAGCGCAGGAGCCGATCTCGCTTGAGACTCCAATCGGAGAAGAAGAGGATTCGCACCTCGGCGATTTTATCGAAGACAAGTCGATCTTAAATCCTGCGGACGCAGTCGTCGTCTCAAACTTGCGCGAGATAACCGACGAGGTCTTGGCGACCTTAACGCCGCGCGAAGAGAAGGTCATCAAGATGCGCTTCGGACTCGGCTCGACCGGCTCGGAACACACGCTCGAAGAGGTCGGCCAACACTTCGCCGTCACGCGCGAGCGCATCCGTCAGATCGAAGCCAAAGCGCTCAGAAAACTGCGTCACCCTTCGCGCTCGCGCAAGTTAAAGGCGTTTTTGGAAGGGACAAGGCCGTAGAAGCTGTCCGTTGTCAATGGTCAGTTGTTCGTTGTTTCTTTTTGGTCAGAAGCCGCTTGAAGGCTCAAGCCCGCATCTAAAACGGGTATAGTATCTGACCACCGCAACGGACAACTGACAATTTTTTATGAACCGAATTATCGAAAGCCTACGCCGCAAGCTGGCGACTGAAGAGGGTTACACTGTTAAGCGCGGCGCAAATTTGCGCGTCGCTTTGTGCTATCCAAACGTCTATTCAATCGGGATGGCAAACCTCGGTTTTCAATCCGTCTATGACATCTTCAATCAAATACCCGAAGTCGTATGCGAGCGAGTCTTTTTGCCCGATGAAGACGAGATGCGCGAATATGCGCGAACAAACACACCGCTTCTGAGTCTTGAGACTCAGACTCCCGTGCGCGATTTCGATCTGGTAGCCTTCTCCATTTCGTTTGAAACCGATTACTACAATATGGCGCGCCTGCTGCGGCTGGCGGGCGTTCCCGTCTGGTCAAAGGATCGCACCCATCACGACCCGCTTGTTTTGATGGGCGGCGCCGCCTCTTTTCTCAACCCCGAGCCGATTGCCGATTTTACTGATGCAGTTGCCGTCGGCGAAGGCGAAGTGCTTGTACCGAAGCTCGTCGATCTGATTTTGGAGAACGCCGAAGAGGGCGGCACAAAAGAAGAACTGCTTTTGAAGCTCGCGCGCGTGGGGCGCGGTTTTTATGTTCCATCGCTCTACGAAGTTGAGTACAACGCGGACGGAACTGTTCAGACCTACACGCCGACGACCGAAGGCGTGCCCGCACGCGTCGGGCGAATGGTCGCGGCTGAGAATCCGAAGGAAGGGTCTTTGCGGCGCGCGATGCGACGCGGCGACATAGAGATCGTTGAGAAGTTAAAGAGCGCGGAGACTTTTGCGCCCTCGACCGTTATCTGGTCTCCGACAGCGGAGATGGGCGAAAGATTTCTGATAGAAATCTCGCGCGGCTGTTCGCAAGGATGCCGCTTCTGCTGGGCCGGTTTTAACTATTGGCCGCCGCGCGTCGTTCCCGCGCGCGACATACTTGCAAAGGCCGCCGCGTGGCGCACGCGGACAGACAAGATCGGTCTTGTCTCGACAGCCGTTTGCGACCATCCTGAAATCAGCGAGATTCTCAAGGGTCTGCGCGAGATGAATTATCGCATCTCGGTCTCAAGCCTCAGACTCGATCAGATCGAAGATGAACTGCTTGATGCGCTCGTCGAATCGGGCGACCAACAAATAGCCGACGCGCCTGAAACCGGATCAGACCGTCTGCGCAAAGTCATCAACAAAAACCTGACGAACGACGAGATCGTTGACATCTGCGGCGCGGTTTTCGATAGAGGAATGCTCACCGTCAAGCTCTATCTGATGGCGGGCCTGCCGACCGAGACGGACGAAGACCTCGAAGAGATGGTCGTGCTCGTCGAGCGAATCAAAGACCGCATGCTCGA
>CBDUCU010000008.1:0-20706 GCA_965365725.1 uncultured bacterium
GATTCGGCTTACGACGCGGCGATGACGGCAGGCGTGCTTGAAAAAGAGTTGCTCACACAGCTCAAGCCGCAGCTACAAAAGCTCAAGCCGATGAAGGCGGTCTTCGATCAACACTATGTCAAACGGCTCAACGGCACGAATGTCAAAGAGGGTGCCAACAAGATGGAGCTAGCCGAGCAGCTCATCGAAGAGATCGCCGAATTCAAACGCAAGAATAAATGCTCGCGTCTCGTCATGGTCTGGGCCGCTTCGACCGAAATCTTTTTGAAGCAGCACGCCGTCCACAAAACGCTCAAATCTTTCGAGCAGGCGATGCGCGACAATCATAAGGCAATCGCGCCATCGATGATTTACGCATATGCCGCGCTCAAATCGGGCGTACCCTTCGCCAATGGCGCTCCGAATTTGACGGTTGACATCCCGGCGATGATGGAGTTAGCCGCGCAAAACAACGTCCCCGTCTGCGGCAAGGACTTTAAGACGGGCCAAACCTTGATGAAGACCATCCTTGCTCCCGGTCTTAAATCGCGCATGCTCGGTCTTCATGGGTGGTATTCGACCAACATTCTCGGCAACCGGGACGGCGAAGTTTTAGACGATCCCGAGTCTTTCAAGACCAAGGAAGAGTCGAAGCTCTCTGTTCTTGAATACATCCTTCAGCCCGACGTTTATCCGTCGCTTTACAAAGACTTTTCTCACGTCGTCCGCATCAATTACTATCCGCCGCGAGGGGACAACAAAGAGGGCTGGGACAATATCGACATCTTCGGTTGGCTCGGCTACCCCATGCAGATCAAGATCGATTTTCTTTGCCGCGATTCGATTCTCGCCGCGCCACTCGTCCTCGACCTCGCGCTTTTTCTCGACCTCGCTCAACGCGTCGGGATGAAGGGCGTGCAAGAGTGGCTCAGCTTCTATTTCAAATCGCCGCAGACCGCGCCCCAGCTCTATCCCGAGCACGACGTTTTTATCCAACTGATGAAGCTCAAAAATACGCTTCGCCACCTTAAGGGTGAAGACCTCATTACGCATCTCGGTCTTGAGTACTACGACTAAAGGGAAAGCGCTTTTCGGCAAATTGCCGCCTGAGGACGATGTGCGCTGTGGCGATTTGCAATTGCATCTAAAAACTGTAGAGACATGCCCCCGTTTCAAGCTGCGACGAGACTTGAAACGGCGGGCCTCCTCATCTCTAAATAAAAGTTGTTTAGGTGGCAACCTTACCGGCCCGTCACGCTTTGCTACGTCCCACCGTCAAACTTTCGACGTTTAAGTGCGGCGGAATGCCTCTGGCCTTCTCCAGGTTTATGTAGAAGAACGGTTCACGTCACCAAATTGATGCCGGAAAATGTCACAATGACTTTGAGATTTTTTTTCAATCACTAAATGACGGCACTATACTTTTCACATATTTTGTGGTGACAAATACATAGTTGTCGTATATATAGTGCTCTCATCATCGTGCGCGCACTTTGGACGGTTAAATTAAGGTCTGCAACCGCCGTTCAAAGACGCGCATCAATTATGTTGCGGTTCGTTCTTTGCATGGGGTGTAAGGCGAGGCGGCCCGTCGCCGACTAAATGGTAAGGGCGCACGGCCCCCTCGCTTTTCAGGTCGCCCCTGCGAGGAGGACGAACATGATCGCAGAGATGGAAATGGAGAAAACAAAGAACACGGTTCTACTCGATCCGGATCAGAAGAGTCCGCGTGCGCAGGAGTTTGAAGAAAAGCTCGGTGCACGCATCGTCGGGCAGGAGCGCGCCGTGCGCCGCATGTCCGGCCTCTATCAGATTTTTCTCGCAGGGATGAACCCGCCCAACCGTCCTGTCGGCACGATGCTCTTTTTAGGGCCGACGGGGTCGGGCAAGACGCGCGTTGTCGAAGCGGCGGCTGAAGTTCTCTTTGGAGACCAGAATGCGGTCATCAAGATCGACTGCGCCGAGTTTCAGCATTCGCACGAGATTGCGAAATTGATCGGCTCGCCGCCGGGTTATCTCGGCCACCGCGAGACTTCGCCGATGCTCACGCAGGAGAATCTCGACCGCTATCACAACGACGACATCAAGCTCTCGCTTGTCCTCTTTGACGAGATCGAGAAAGCTTCAGACAGCCTCTGGCAGTTGCTGCTCGGCATCCTTGATAAGGCGACGCTCACTTTGGGTGACAACCGCCGTGTCGATTTCTCGCACACGATGGTGATTATGACTTCAAACCTCGGCGCGCGCGAGATGTCGGAACTGATATCGGGCGGCATCGGTTTTGCCCCGACTCAGGGTGCAAAAAACCCGAACGACACCGAAGTTGACCAGAAGATTTATCGTACGGCGGTCGAAGCGGCTAGGCGTAAATTTTCGCCAGAGTTTATGAACCGCATCGATAAGGTTGTGGTCTTTAGAAGTTTGAAAGAGCATCACCTGCGCGAAATTCTTGAGCTTGAGCTTTCATCCGTGCAAGAGCGCATCATGAAGAGCGCGGGCACAAAGTTTGTCTTCCAGTGTTCAGACGCGGCCAAAGATATGCTGCTCAAAGAAGGCATCGACTTCAAATACGGGGCGCGGCATCTGAAACGAGCTATCGAGCGTTTTCTGGTCTATCCGCTCTCGAATCTGGTGGCGACCGAACAGGTAGGGTTGGGCGATTTGGTCTATATCGACATTTCGGACTCGGGCAAAAAGCTGACATTTGCAAAGCGTTCGGGCGGCGCGCTTATCAACGACACGCCGCGCGAAGTGGATGAGACGCACGAGAATGCGGCCAAATCCGGCGGTGTCGGGCTTCCGCTACCGCAGACCAAAGTAGCACGCAAGAGTCAGGGGAGGGGCGAAAAAGGCGAAGCCTGATCGTTCCAACTGCCTGGATAAATTTTAACGACCGGTGAGAAGGCAAGCTCACCGGTCGTTCTGTTTTAGCGTAGAAGATGTGGCCGTTGAAGCTTCAAGTTTTCGCAACGCTTCAAAAACAATACGTGAGAGATGTGGATCGCGTGCCGTTAAGGCAGAGCGTAGCGCTGGAATCGCCGTTGGGTCGCCGATCAGTCCGAGCGAGTGTGCGGCTTCGCGTCGCAGGTCGTCGTTTGAGCGTTCATTTGTGAGGGCATCGACGAGCGCAGGAACGGCCTCACTACTCCCGATGAGGCCGAGCGCGACGGCAGCTGAACGTCTTACAAACTCGTCCTCTTCGCTTTTTCGACGAAATGCGCGGTTTATTAGCCCAGCGCCAATTTTTCTTTCCGAGAGCTTAGCTGCCAGCGACGCGACAGACGTTGAATCTCCAATTTGGCCGAGTGCGACGGCTGCTGCGCCTCTCACTTCGGGCTTCTTGTCGGTTTCAAGCGTCGTAATTAGCGCAGGCACTGCTGTGCGGCTTCGCTTTAGTCCAAGCGCGTAGGCTGCCTCGCGTCGAACAAATTCATCACGGTCTTTAAGTAAAGGTGTCAGGAGCGTCGCCGTATCGCTCGGGCCAAGCGAGAGGACGGCGCGTGCGGCAGTTGCGCGGACAATTGCTGATTGATCTCCAAGCGCAATAATTGCTGCGCGAGAGCTTTCCGGGCGATTCATTCCGCCGAGCTTCGAAACAGCGTCACGACGCTCCTCAACATCAGTCGATGAGAGCCGCTTTCTTTCCGTCTCGATCTGGCGTTGAAGCGGGGTCAATCTCTCGTTTGACTGTGTAGCATGTCGAGCAAACGATGGTAAAACACGGGCCTGAAATCTTACCTTGTCACCTTCGTAAGAATAAAGACAGGCCGTTGCCAGCAGCAACAAGGCGCGCTGAACAGATTTTTTTTTGATAAAGAAAGCCGCGAGGTAAAGTTTCATATACGTGTTGCCGGCGAAGCCGCGTTGCTGCGCTCGGCGCGACGGCGCACAGCTTCCCATTCGAAGGCTTGACGCGCTCGCCTGTTCTCTCTCTCCTCGGCCAGCATCGACACTAATTCGTCTTCCCACACGGCTGGAAGCATCTTTGCTCTGCGCATCGACTCCATGACGGCGATATATTCGAGGACTTCGCGGACATCCGTGTCGTTGAGGTCTTCAAGCTTAAGGGCGAGACGTTGACGTTCGGTGATTCGCTTAGCCATCTTTCTGGCTCCTCTCTTTCCAGGGAAGCCGGACGGCCAAGCTTTACAGGTTAGCACTGCTGAAGGATTCGTGGCGTACCTGCCGACTGGCCGCCGGCTGATATTTGTGGCGCAGATTGTGTGCGCGATTTATTGGTGCTCACTTGTGTCTAAAGAGTCTCCCGTAATCGGCAAACTTTCGGGCTTCCTCAAGAGAATAAGCCCTATCCATCCAAACAATCGGCCAGATGTCGAACGAGCAAAACGCAACGCGGGGGCGCGACATTGTTTGCAAGGGCGCTTACCCATTTTATCGGATTAAGTTGTGCGAGGTTCTCGATCTTCTTAGAAGCAGGCTCTGCTTCCTTGCGGCGCAATATACATGAGAGCGAAGTTTGCGTGCAAGGATTTCATCCTAGAGCCAAGCGGCTGTTTGGGCAGAAAGGAGCGAAGGCTAATCGATCTTTGAGGCGACCGTATGCATTGTATCAACGATAAGAACGGCAATGGGCGGATAGAGCAGCATATCGGGCCGGATGTGCTGACCGAAGAGATAGGGCACCGCTTCGAAAATAAATCCGGTCTGTGCGTGAGAGCCGACGAATAACCCGGCGGCAAGACTTGCTGCATACCCTAGAATGAGGAAAGAAGAGGCCGCAAACCTCGTGTATGGTTTGCCCGGCCCCGTCTCTTCGGCGTTTATCAGCGAATCATGTATGGACTTCGGTTTATATGTGTAGTGATTAAAAAAGGCCTTCAACCGCACGGCCAGATGCCACACGCCTATCAAAAACAGCGTGATTATCACAGCGCGTCCAAGCAGATAAAATCTTCCCCAGATGACGGGTTTGAACCATGCAACAAAGAAAGTTGAAAGAAACAGCGTGACGTTTGTAAACACAGCCTTCTGAAAGGCGAAGGCTTCCCGGCGTTCAGCTTCAATGAGGCTGTCAACGATGCGGTCAAATCGCGCCTGTACGGCCATCCGCCGCATCCGTTGTGCGTGTGGATTAGTTGATGAAAAGACTGAGCCGCTCTCAAAACCGGCTGCTCTCTTGCGCAGTTGCGTATCGTAATAGGCGCGTTCCTGCGCGTCCATCAGTGTGCGATAAGCAAGTGCAACGAGCGCAAACTGACGTGCAGCCTTCTCCGTTCCCCCGTTTACATCCGGATGGAGTTTACGCGCAAGCTTACGATACGCCGACTTAATCTCGACATCAGTCGCCGTACGCTTAACACCCAAAACTTTGTAGTAATCAACCACCGCGCTTTCTCAAAAACAACTAAAGCGTGCGATGGAACGCTCTTTCGCGGGGAACGCCCAATCGTGCTGCGTCAATGGGTTAAGTAGGAGACCCGAGAGCGTCATCTTACAATATTTTCGCGCATTCGTCCCGCCCGAAATTCACCGTTTTGTGAGGTGCTTTTGGGTATCCGGGACGAATGCGCGGGGTGAGGACAGATTTAATGGAGGTGATGCTTTTTCCTCGGGCGGCCACCGAGTGGGGCGAGGACTTTTTTATGTGGCGACCACCTCCATCTGCATGTAGCTGCGTATTGCAACATCTATGCCGATTTTTTGCAAGTTATTTTTTCAGCTTTTTCAAGTTATTCTGTGAACTAAGACTTTACATTGTCCACAAAAGTTGACACCAGCGTAAACATTAGTATACGCCGGTGTCTATATCTTCACTCACTAGGTTTAGCGTAAGGCGTATCTTTACTTTTCGTTTTTCTCCTTTGCAGTAGAGGCATTTGCCGCCCGTTCAATGAAATTGACGAGCGTGCGGACGGCCACACCGGTCGGCCCCTTGGAACGAAATGGTTTGGCCTCCTCGCCCCAAGCCGTTCCTGCAATATCGAGATGCGCCCAGGACGTGCCGTCTGTAAACTCTTTGATAAATGCGGCAGCCGTAATTGTCCCGGCCTTGCGTCCGCCAACGTTCTTAATATCTGCGATGTCAGACTTGATCTGTTTCGAGTATTCCTTATCGAGCGGAAGCTGCCAGAACTTTTCTCCTACCTCCTGGCCCGCATCGATAAATTCGTCGATCAGTTTTTGATCCGTCCCGAGAATTGCTGTGTTGACATCTCCGAGTGCGATTGAGACTGCGCCCGTCAGCGTCGCCATATCGATGATCTGCGTCGCGCCAAGCTCTTTGGCATATAAGACTGCGTCGGCCAGAATAAGACGGCCTTCTGCGTCGGTGTTAATGACCTCAATGGTCTTCCCAGACATTGCACGCACAATATCGCCCGGCTTTGTAGCCTTGCCCGAAGGCATGTTCTCTGTTGCCGGGACGATGCCGAGGATGGGTATCGAGGGCTTGAGCTGAGCTATGGCGCGCATCACGCCGAGCACGGTTGCGCCGCCCGTCATGTCATATTTCATCAGCTCCATATTCTCGCCGGGCTTGAGCGAGATACCGCCTGAATCAAACGTCACGCCCTTGCCGACGATGGCGAGATAGTCTTCGCCATCTTCAACTTTCTGTTTTCCTTCCGGCATATACTTAAGGACGATCAGCTTCGGAGGCTGTTCTGAGCCACGCGCGACGCTGAGTAAAGAACCCATCCCCTTCTCTTCCATTCGCGCTTGATCGAGCACGTCGATCTCAAGCCCAAACTCGCTGGCAATCTGTTGCGCACGATCTGCAAGATCGGTCGGAGTCATGTAACCACCCGGCTCGTTGGCCAGATCGCGTGTGAAGTTGGCTGCCTCGCCAACGATACGTCCGCGCTCCGCACCCTTGCGCAAGGCATCTGCGTCTGCGCCGGAAGCCACAATCAGGATGCGGTCAATTGTCCGCTCTTCTTTATCTACCGTCCGGTATTTATCTGTATCAAATAGCGCCATGTATGCGCCTTCGACGGCTGCGGATGCGGCCCGCGCTACGTCCACAGTTTCATCGGCGCGGGTCAAGACGGCGATAGACCTGACGTTTCTTGAGCGGAGCGTGCGTACGGCGGCACCGCTCATCTGCGCGATTTGTCCGAGACCGTAAGCTTCCCGCTCGCCGACACCAACAAGCAGAAGCCGCTTTGCCTTCACACCTTCTGCATTGGCGAGATGAACATAGGCAGTCTCGCCCTCTTTCCCCTTTAATTCTTCCGAATCGATGATTGAGCGAATGATGCCGCCCGATGCCGCGTCGAGTTCTTTGAGCAGTCCGTCCTCCGCCTTTTCGCCCTTGAAGACGGCGACGGCCAGCGCATGCGCGTCCACTTCTGCAAAGCGTTCGTTGGATGTGGATATCTCCATTGTTTTTATCAAGCTCCTCTGATTTAACTTTTTGCGCGTTCTTTCATCTGTGCGCGCGTTTCGCGCTCGACGGTGCGGCGCATCTCCGTTTCACGTTTGTCATACAGTTTTTTACCACGCGCCACGCCTATTTCAAATTTCACTCGCCCGTTCTTCAGATAGACGCGCGTGACGACAAGCGTCATCCCCTTCACTTCCGATTCCTTCGAGAGCTTGTCGATCTCGCGCCGGTGGAGCAAGAGCTTGCGCGTGCGCGTGGGTTCATGGTTAAGCCGGTTGCCGTGCGTGTATGGCGAAATGTGCGCGTTAAAAAGCCACGCTTCACCTTCGCGCACGGAGACGTAAGATTCCTTGAGTTGGATTTGCCCGGCTCGGACGCTCTTGACCTCAGTTCCTGTCAAAGCGATTCCCGCTTCATACTTGTCGAGGATGTGATATTCGTGCAGCGCCGAGCGGTTTGCGACGAGCTGTTTTTCTCCCTCTGCCATTTATCGTTTATACCTTAAACCCTTCAAACTTCTTCTCTGAGCGGCCTCGACATCAAGGCTTCGGCAGCCACGCGCGCATGCTTATTTTCATAAAGGACGGCATGCACTTCATCCGTGATCGGCATTTCCGCGCCGACTCTCGTTGCAAGCAGTTTGACGGCGCGCGTAGTCTTTACGCCTTCCGCAATTTCGTGCATGTCTGCCAGCACGTCTTCGAGACGGCGACCGCGCCCCAATTCCTGACCGACAAAGCGGTTGCGCGAAAGACTGCCCGTGCATGTCAAGACCAGATCGCCGAGCCCTGCAAGGCCCATCAAAGTTTCGGGCCGTGCGCCTTTCGTAAGCGCAAGCCGTGTCATCTCGACCAAGCCGCGCGTGATAAGAGCCGCGATGCTGTTTGTTCCAAACCCCAGACCTGCGACCATGCCTGCGGCCAGCGCCATCACGTTTTTCAATGCGCCGCCCATCTCTGTGCCGACGACGTCGCGGTTAGTGTATATGCGGAAGTTCTGCACACTCAAATCTTCCTGTATGCAGCGCGCCAACTCTTCCGCATCGCTCGCCGCGACAATTGCGGTCGGCTGACCCTGCGCCGCTTCTTTTGCAAAAGACGGACCTGAAAGAGCGACGAAACGAACAGGGTTGATGCTTTGTCCGAGGACTTCCGCTGCAACCTCTGAGATGCGCTTGCCGGTCTCAATCTCAATCCCCTTCGTCGCGCTGACAAAAGTCATCGAAGGCCGGACATGTTCAATCATCGACGACAACATTTCTCGTATGGCGTGCGACGGCGCAGCGAGAATAACTATCTCTGCACTGCTCAAGGCTTCCGCAACGTCGCAGGTCGCCCGCACACACGACGGAATCATCTGCCCCGGCAAATATTTCTCATTGACGCGTTCACCTTCGATCTGGCCCACAACGTTTTCATTGCGCGACCAGATTCTCACATCATGCCGCGCACGACCAGCAAGGACGGCCAGCGCCGTCCCCCATCCTCCCGCTCCGATAATTGCAATTCGCCGCATAGCATAATAAGTGATGAGTGATGAGTAAAAACAGTTTCTTACTCATCACTCATCACTTCCATACTCATCACTTCCATTTGTTCTCTGTCCCGCTTAAAAGCCTTCCGATATTGGCGCGATGCATAAAGATGATAAGCGCTGCGCCCATTGTCGCGGCAAAAAGTATTGGGGCGCGCTCGTCAGGGGTAGACGCGCGATTGCCGAGCAAGAAAATCATCAGAGGCACAAAGGCTGCTGCAATGATCGAGCCAAGCGAGACATAACGCGTCGCCCAAACCACAAGAATAAAGATCGGGAGCGAGCAGAGGACGGCGAGCGGCGCAAGGCTCAGGAAAACTCCGAGACCGGTTGCCACGCCTTTGCCGCCGCGAAAAGAGAGCCAGACGGGGAAACAGTGGCCGACGACAACGGCAAAGGCTGCTCCCGCCACCCACCAGTTTGCGCCCATACTTTCTGCGAGCAGCCAGCGTGCAAGCAGAACGGCCGCCACGCCTTTCAAAGCGTCGAGCACAAGCGTCAAAATCCCCGCCGTCTTTCCCGCGCTGCGCGTTACGTTAGTCGCACCTGTCCCGCCCGACCCCACATTTCGGACATCCCCGCGCCCCGCCAGATTGACAATCAAATATCCAAACGGGATCGAGCCTAAAAGGTAGGCAGCAGTGATGACAATGACTCGAAGCATTGGAAGGCTCTGGGCCGGTAAACAGCGAAAGCATCAACAGCCCGCGCACGCTGTATGCATTTACTTCAACGCCGCTCAGATCAAGCGACGACGCAAAAGATCGAGCGCGGCCTGCGAAGAGCGCCAGCGTATGAGGTGCCGGTCGCCGGGCAGCATAAGCTTGCGGTGCTCTGTGTGTGCGTCGTCGGAGAGTCCGACATAGACAAGTCCGACGGGTTTGTCTTCGCTTCCGCCACCCGGCCCGGCAACGCCTGTGATTGACAATCCGAAATCGGTCTCGGCGCGCAAACGCACGCCTTCGGCCATCGCTTCAGCCACCTGCCAGCTTACTGCACCGTATTCTTCGAGCATGTCGGAAGGCACGCCCAATAGACGCATCTTTGCTTCGTTCGAGTAAGTGACCACCCCCTCTTTGAAGTATGCGGACGAGCCTCCGATTTCCGTCAGACGTTGTGCGACGAGTCCGCCCGTACAGCTCTCGGCAGTGGCCAGCGTAAAACCCGTGACGGCGAGACGCAGGCCGACGACTTCTTCCATCGTCTCACCCCGAAAGGCAAAAACCGCATCACCAAGTTTCTCTTCAATCTGGCCTGAAAGTCCGTCGATTAAAAGCTCCGCCTCCTGTTCGGTCTTCGCTTGTGCCGTAAGATGAATTTCAATCTCGCTCTTGTTAAAAAGAATCGTCGTCTGCGGATTCTTAAACTGCTTATAGACGGGAGCGATTTTTTCATCAACCGCCGATTCACCCATCCCCGACACTCTCAACACGCGACGGACGACCCGCACGTCGCCCGCTTTGGCGACAAGCCTGGGCAAAACAAGTTGCTCGAACATCGGCTTCATTTCGCGCGGTGGGCCGGGCAGCAAGACTACTGTGCGCCCTTCGCGTTCGATGTACATGCCGGGCGCGCTGCCTTGCGGATTGTCCAACACCTCCGCCCCTTCGATGACCATCGCCTGACGCGAATTTATCTCAGGCATCTTGCGTCCCCAATGCGCAAATCTTTCACGGATAGCCTCTAAAACCTTTTCGTCGAGCAGAAGTCTCAAACCCATCGCGCGGGCAGCGATCTTGCGTGTGATGTCGTCTTCGGTCGGGCCGAGACCTCCGGTTGTGATGACGACGCGCGAGCGGCGCAAAGCGTCTTTGATCGACTCTTCAAGACGCGCATCGTCGTCGCCGACGACGGTTTTGAGCATGACCTCGATGCCGATGCTATTGAGTTTTTCCGTCAGCCAGAGACTATTGGTGTCGGTTCGTTCGGGCGTTAGAAGCTCCGAGCCGATTGCGATGATTTCTGCCGTAAGCATGTTGTGCTTATCCCACTGAAAGAATTCAACGTGCTGGTTTTTGGGTTTCGTTCAAATTCATCTTGACGCTGAAGTTTTTTCCGCGCCGAAGATTTGAAGCTCACGTACCCAAAAGACAAATGGACGGTTGAGGGGCCCCGCCTGTGCGGGCTGATAGACGCGAATTCGCGCGGCCTCGAAAGGCTCAAAACTGAAAGCTCCGCGATCAAAATTTTCGCCGGGTTCCATCTCGGAAACTTTTACCCAAGAGCCGTCGGGCTGCTGACTTTGCAGCTCGACGCGTCGCGACGGCATAAAACGGTTTTTGTCGAATCCCCAAAAAATATAGACCGACGTAATCACACGCGGGCCGTCGGCAAACGCCAGCTCGATAAAATGCGGCTCTGAAGTTTCAGCCGAAACCCAGTTGCCCAGGTTGTAGCGCATCTGCGAAATGCGTCGCACGTCCGTTTCGCCGTCCGTCAAAGGCTTGGCAGTGTATCCATCAAAACTCGAATCAACTGTGACTGATTGCGGCTGTAACTGTCGCACCTTGACGGAGGGCGGAACTGTAACGGGGGTTTTGTTTGCAACCGGAGTAGAGACAGGAGACGCGGCTGCGTTTGCAGGAACGTCGTTGTCGTTTTTTTCTCGGCCAGCGTTTTTGAAGAGAACAAAACCGACGGCAACTGTCAGAAACAAGATCGACGCGATGATATAAACATATCTTTTTCTACGGCCCTGGATGATTCCGCGTGAAAGGTTTTTGGTGGCGGGCGAGGCCTTAACATCGAGCCCGCAGGAGCGGCAGCGCGCGTCGGTTTTACCGATCTCTGTGCCGCATTCGTCGCAAAAGGCGCTTGTCATCGGCTGCGTTGTATAGCCGTCGCGCCCAAACTCTCCCGTCACGCCCGCGATGCGTCCGGTGTCAACATTTTCGCGCTGTTCAGCCTCATCAAGCGCGAGCCTTTGTTCATCGATGTCCTTTGCATCGCGCCCGCGCGCTGTGCGAATCGCGCGCCAGAAATCGAAGACCGTATCGAAGCGTCGTTCAGGACTCTTTTCAAGAGCGCGCAGAACGGCCCGTTCAAGCTCTGGGCTGATCTCTGTGTTGAATTCTGATGGCGGCTGCGGCGATTGCGTGACGTGTGCATTGAGCACTTCGGAACGCTTCAGCTTTTTGCCTTCCGCGTCCCTTTCAAAAGGGACTTTGCCCGCCAGCATCTCGTAGAGAATGACACCGAGCGAATAGATGTCCGAACGCTGATCGACGTGCTTGCCCTGCGCCTGTTCGGGCGAAACATAATGCGGCGAGCCATAGACAAGACCCGACGTGTCGGCTTCAGTTGCGCCTGCAAGTTTGACGATGCCGAAGTCCGTGATCTTTACGCGGTCGCCGGGCGCGACGAGAATGTTTGGCGGCTTCAAATCGCGGTGAATCATCCCGCGCCGCGTCTCGCCCTTCTCGTCTCGATAGACAAAGGAGTGTGCGAAGCCGACCGCGCCGAGAATCTGCTCAAAGAGATCGAGCGCGCGTTCGACGGGCAGAAGCTGGCCGCCCTGCTCTTCCAAAAGCTCTGCCAGCGAGTGGCCTTCGACAAACTCCATCACGATGTGATAGGTCTGCTCGGAGACGACGTAATCGTAAATCTTGACTATCGATGGATGATCGAGCTGCGACTGGACGAAGGCTTCACGCTCGAAGCGGTTGCGCAGGCGACGCAGGTCGCGCCGGAAGTGCGGGTCGATTGATTTGATGGCGACAACGCGCGGCAGCTTTGTGTGACGGCCCTTATAGACTACGCCCATCCCGCCGCGCCCGATGGGTTCCTCGATGACGTAGCTGCCGATCCTCTCTTCCGGCATCAGCTCACGACCTGCTTATCAGAAGAAATGCTCAAGGTTGAGACGCTTTTAGAGTTGCAATTACTTATATATATCAGAAAAGCGCGAGCCCGGACACTCACATCTGAACTTCGTTCCGTCACGTTTTTGTTGCATAAAAAAATAGCGCGACGAAAAGGCGTGTTTCGTCGCGCTGCTTTTAATTTACATAAAGGTTCAAGCCGTCTTCTTCTCTTCCTCGTAGACATCGCGCAAAACGTCTGCAATGGGCGGCGGAACCGAGGGCGGGGTGACGTGGAGCTGTGCGCCGTTGCCTGGCGTTTGCGCGCGCTGTGAATCTTTATGCGTAAAGGCGGAGGAGGAGGACGCGCTTCTCAATTTATCAACGTCGATCAGTCGCGAGCGACTCTCCAGCAGCAACCGTTCGGCGGTTGTGCGTCGCATCCGCTCAAGACCCCGGATGGCTGCCATCGTCAAAGGAGCCTCTGCCGGCTCGCGCTCGATGCGGCGCAGAACCTGCACGTAGCGTCTCAATTCCGGCGACGCTGTATGTCGGCGCGCTTCTTCGCCCTGCTCGTTCTCGACAACGTAGGCGAGATGATCGGCGGCCGCTTCATATTCGCCCGCGCGATTGTAAAGCGCGCCGAGACAGTAATAAACGAGCGGCGGCGGGTCTGCCATCATTTGCAGAAGGCTCTCGCCCTCTTTGATTGTCGTCTCGATTTCAAACCCGTACCAACGTTTTTCGTCGTCGCGCAGGATGTCGTGCGCTGAGATGTAGAAATCGAAGACATGCTTGACATCCTGCTGCTCGGAGCGTTGGACGGCGCGCCAGACAAAATAGACGACCGTGCCAAAGAAGAAGATGACGGTCAGGGGTATGCCGATCATGCTGAGCATCGCCATAATGACGACGATGGCGAGAAGTCTCTGCGCCGCTTCCTGTCCCTTCGAGGCCATAAAAACCACCTCACCCGCTTGCCCGACCTTAAATGTTTAGAAGGCTGGAAAGGCCTTCCTCTTCTAACCCCTGATGCGTCGGCGAATGCTTGCGCCCGCTTCGGTCGTCGAAAGCCTTCCGCCTAAATCACGCGTCGTTTCGTTCTCGGCGATTGATTCTTTGACAGCGCGCTCGACCGCAGCAGCCGCATCCTGATGGCCGAGGTATTCTAGCATTAAGCCCGTGCTGAGAATAGCACCTGCTGGATTGGCCTCGTTTCGACCTGCGAGCGGAGGCGCGCTGCCGTGCACTGGCTCAAACAGAGAGACGCGACCCGGATGAATGTTTCCCGAAGCGGCGAGGCCGAGTCCGCCCTGAAGCCCCGCGCCGAGATCGGTCAGGATATCGCCGAACAGATTGCTTGTTACGACAACCTCATACTGCGCAGGATTCAGGAGCATAAACATCGTCATCGCATCGACGTACTGATGATTGGCTTCGATCCCCTCGTAGCGCGCCGCCACCTCTTTGAACGTGCGCTGCCACAAATCGCCGCCGAACCTTTGGACGTTTGATTTGTCGGCCATCGTCACGCGCTTGCGCCCGCGCGCGCGCGCATACTCGAAAGCCGCAACGATGATTCGCTCAACGCCTCGGCGCGTGTTCAGTTCCTCCTGCGTCGCAATCTCGTCGGCAGTTCCCTTCTTCAAAAACCCGCCCGCGCCGCAATAAGCGCCCTCGGTATTTTCGCGGAAGACGACAAAGTCGATCTCTTCGGACGCGCGATCTTTGAGCGGCGTAAGACGCGGGTGTAGAAGGCGGACGGGACGCAGATTGATGTAGAGGTCGAGGCCGCGACGCATGCCGAGCAGGATGTCTTCGGCATGTTGGTTTGAAGGCACGCGCGGGTCGCCGAATGCTCCGCTTAAGATTGCGTCAAAATCCCGCGCCAACATCTCAAGCGCGCCTTCGGGCAAGGTCACGCCTTCTTTCAAAAACTTGTCCGCGCCCCAGTCGAAATGCTGCAAATCAAACTTGAGACCGTGCGTCGTCTCCAAATGTTCGAGCACTGCGACGGCCTCTCGCGTCACCTCCGGCCCGATGCCGTCGCCCGGCACAACTGCGATTCTTTTTTTCGTCATCAGTTAATCTTCAATTCTAAAAAGGGACGCAGAGAATCGGTACGCGCGCTCCGCGCAAGACCTTCTCGGCGGTCGAGCCGAAGAGAACTTCTTCGGGCGGAGTGGAGCGCCCGCGCACGCCCATCACAACCATCGGCATATCGAGGTCGCGCGCGATCTTCAAAATCTCGACAAAAGGCACGCCGAAGACGATCATCCTTTCGACGTTGACATCACCCGTCTCCAGGCCTTCCAGCGCGTTTGAAAAATTGGCTTCGGCCAACCCGCGCAGACGCTCCGTAATTTCTTCGGACGCGCCGAGAGCGGCGGCCACCGCATCATCAACAAAGTCTTGGTCGATGACGTGTAAAAGCGTCAAATCGCCGTCCGGCGCAGCGATGCCGAGCGCTACGCGCAAAGCGTTCATTGAAGAAGGCGAGAAATCGACCGGCACAAGTATGTCTGTAGCTTTTAACATAATTCGTAAATCGTAAATCGTGAATCGTAAATCGTGAATAGCATTAAAGCCTCTTTCAACTCATCATGATTAAACTGAACAATGCTTCTATCTATTTAGGATTTGCGATCAACGATTTGCTTCCTTTTTCAGTTTCTCTTCCAGATGCGGCAAGGACGCGAGGACGACTTCGCCGACAATCTGTAAACTCCGGGCCGAGATTTTATCAAGCGTGTCTTCTCGCGTGTGCCAGTGTGGATAGCTGTTGAGTTGAATGATATCAACTGCGTCAACACCCGCGTTGATAAAATGCTCGTGGTCGTCGCCCCCCACATCTTCGGGCTGATCGACGAACTGCTCGCCGTGTCCCAGCTCTTTGGCCGTCTGCCAGATGAGGTCGACGAGCCAAACCGTGCTCAGGCTGTCGCGTCCGAGCCGAAGCTGTTTATAACCAACCATGTCGAGAAGAATCATTGCACGTGTGCGCTTCAATTCGCCGTGCACGCGCAAGTTGGCGACGTAGCGTCGGCTGCCGTAGGTGTTGTCGGGCGCGCCCGGCTTGCCGCATTCGTCCCAATCGCGGCAGAAAGCTTCCTCGCCGTCGAAGAAGACGAAACGATAACTAAAATGCGGCTTGCGCGTTGAAGCGGAAAAGGCGCGTGCGATTTCAAGCAGCGCGCCGGTCGAAGAGCCCCCGTCGTTTGCGCCGACGAAACGAAACTTGTCGAAATATTTTGTGTCGTAGTGGCTGGCGAGAATGATGAAGTCGGAGCTTTCGCCCGGAATCTCGGCAGTAATATTGGCCATCTTGCGCCGGCCCTTGGGCGTGCGCTCTGTGAACTCGTCAACAGACACTTTCAACCCGTAACTCTTCAGCTCACTGACGATGTAATCGCGTGCCCGCTCAAGTTGCTTTGACCCCGCCGGGCGCGGGCCGAATTCGACGAGACGACGCACGTGCTCAAAAGCTCGTTCACCGCTAAATACTGCGATGCTCTTGTCGTCCGACGTTTTTGGAGTTTGTGGTGTGGTGGCAACTACCGTCTGCGCTGTGAAAAGAGCGAAAGCATTCGTGGATGCGAGCGTGAGAAGCAGAATCAAAAGCGCGACCGCGCGTGAAGCAGGCACGCGTTTGACATTTATGCGTGGCGAGTCAGTCCGCAGATTTTGATTGGCACACACACGTCTCAACAAGAATTCAAACTGCACGCAGTTTCTAACTTTCTAATCTTCTGAATCTCTCTCTCTAAGCTTTACTATTCCGAGCGAGGCGCGTCTTCGCCGTTTGTTGCTTCATCACGCGGCTCGTTGTGATGCTCGGCGGGGCGGTGGCCCATGCGCTCACGACGAGACATATTGCGCCCAAAGCCTGCGAGAAAGTCCAAGCCCTTCTCGAAAGCCGTGAAAGGAAGATCGGCGGCGGCGACAAGTGTGTGATAAGCGGCGTTCGCTTCAAGACTGACCAGCGTGGTGAGCTTTTTTTTGAGCGGCATCTCAGCAAACTCTTTACGCAAATCCCTGACGGTTTCTTCCGTCGTCTCCGCCCGTTCGGTCACAGGGACGGGCCGCAGAATGAGCAGGCCGCCGTGCTCTGCCTTTGTCTGGCAGGCAAGCCGTTCGCCAGCCAACAAGCGTTCAGGGCTGAGACGCTCACGCTCGGCCTCCGTCAATCCAGAGAGCAATGTCGCACCCTCTTCGACGATGACGGCGCAGGTGTCGCACTCTCCGCGTCCCTCGCACTCAGCCGGCAGACGGAAGCCCAGACGCTTCGCCGCATCCCAAAGGTACGTCCCTTCAGCGACCACGCCGCTGCGCCCGTCGCCGTCCGCCTTCCATTCAACGTTGACACTCATTTCACACCACCTCTGCACGCAATAAATATCATTTTTGTTTACGGGGAATCTACGACGGAAATTACACCGCTTCCTGGTGAAAGGCAACAAGAAGCTTTTAGCTATTAGCTTTTAGCTGGGAGTTTTCAACCGAAAAGAAGAATGAAGCGCGTGATGCTGATTGACGCAAAGCCTTTGACCGTAATACTCAGCCTGGATCGAGCGTCGTTAGCTGATAGCCAGCAGCTAACAGCTAACAGCTTTATTGTGTGCTGGGCGCTGTGGCGAAACGGATGCGCGGCTCGGCTGCCGAATCTTCTTTGGGACTGTTGCCGGTCGCGCGTTGGCAGTTTTCACAAAGCCCGAAGATGCGAAGTGAGTGTTGGATGGCGACGAATTTGTGTTTGGCGACGATGTCGTCTTGGATGGCTTCGAGTTCGGCTGAATAAAATTCAACGGTCGCGCCGCATTCGGTGCAGATCAGATGGTCGTGATGCGGATGTTTGTAGTTGTGCTCGTAACGCGTGCGCCCGTCGCCAAAACGCACTTCACGCGCAAGGCCTGCATCGACGAGAAGCTTGAGCGTGCGATAGACGGTTGTGTGTCCGACTGTGGGGTCTTCAGATTTAACGAGATTGTAAAGGTCTTCGCTCGAAAGGTGCTCTTCGGTGCGCAGGAATACGTCGAGGATCAGGTCGCGCTGCGCCGTGCGTTTGAGGCCCGCGCTCTGTATATGTCGATGAAAAATCTCTTTCTCTTCAGTCATAGCTTCAGAAATTTCAGACCGCCCCGTTCGCCATGTCTTTTGACTGTTTGCACATTCTAACATCCGTCGCAGCAGAGGGGCGAGCGATTTGGCGCGCATTACAAACGCATGCTATCTTCGCATCCACGTGCCGGGGTGGCGGAATGGCAGACGCTACGGACTTAAAATCCGTTGTCCGAAAGGGCGTGCGGGTTCGAGTCCCGCCCTCGGCACCAAAATCTAAACGCTGTTTCTGAGACGCGCCTTTTATAGATGCGCTCTTGACCGTTCCGTACGGTCGTCTCTAAAATCGCGCGAAAGAACAGTTCCCCCACGAAGGAAGCCCCCGATAGTTTCAAACATCATCTTTGATAAAGGGGTAAAACTATGTCTGCCAATCAGAGCGACAACAGTCAGGGCGACACGGGCACGCGCGACATCACCTACGATCTTTTGAGCACCTGCTACCACTTGCTGCAGGGCGCTGAAACGGTCGCCATGTACATCGCCGACGCGCGACAGGAAGGCAACCAAGAGATCATCAGCTTCTTCGAGGAGACGAAGAACGAATACCAGCAGCGCGCCGAGCGTGCCAAACAATTGCTCGCTGCGCATCTCAGTCAGGGACAAGGACGCGCCGCTTCAGGCGGCAACTCATAAGCGTGCAACTCGCGTTGCATGACCAAAACGATTAACAAAGAGAACGCCTGCCATCCGTACGGCAGGCGTTCTCTTTGTTGCTTTGATAAATATCGCACGCCGCTCGATACGCAAACTCAATACTTCGCGACGCTCGGATCAACTTCGTTCGACCATGCCGTGATGCCGCCCTTGAGGTTGACGAGACGGCCCTTAAATCCTGCGCGCGTAAGCGCCTCGATTGCTTTTGCGCTACGGCCTCCCATCTTGCAATGGACGACCGTCTCGCGCCCCTCGTCAATTTCGGCTGCACGCCCAACCACTTGTCCTAACGGAATCAATTTCGAGCCGGGTATGCGCGCCACGTCAAATTCTTTCTGCTCACGCACGTCGATAATCTGCACGTCGTCGCCGTTGTCGAGACGGCGTTTGAGCTCTGTCGCTGTGATCTCTTCCATCTGTTCTGCTGTTCCTCCATCGCTTACAATTTTCTTAATCTTCATCGATGTAAAGCACCCGGCGGCGCGGCGGCGCGAGACTCTGGGGCTGGAACGGTTAAGTCGTCTTCGACCGAGGTCTCTTCATCCTTTGTCACGATAAAAGGATCGGGCAAGGCCGCGCCTTTCGGGACAACCCACAAGCTGAGCGTTCCGTTCATGCCCCAAGGAATGGGATTGCCCGTCATCACGTGGATGCGTTGCTCGTCAATGCCAAACTTTTCCGCAAGCTTACGTTTTAACTTACCGGCGAGAGCTTGCGGCTCAAACACCTCATCAGAGGTTTTGTTCTCTGTGGCATCGAGACTTGCAGCATCGCTTGCAGAGGCCGCCATGTCTTCGGTCTTGATCTCATCTGATTCAGGCGTTTCATCCTCCGGTTGCTGATACGGTCGGATGATGATGCAGGCATGCGCCTGTTTGTCTCGACGCAGAAATTCAGCAAGGTTTTCGACGGCCCAATTTATCTCGTCCTCTTCCGGAGCGCCGTTCATCCCAAAACCGTTCAGCTCGAAAGGCTCTTTCATGATGCGCTCAAGCTTTTCCGTGATGCCGGGCGGAGGTGGCTCATCCTTCGCTAAAATCCATAATTCAACAATCGCCTGCTCGCCTTCCGTCTGCCCGCCGTCTATCGATTTCAACCGTCCGGGTTCGATCTCAAAATCCTTCTCCAGAATCTTTTCATCGCGCCGCGCAATTCTGCGCCAGGCTCCCGGCAAAGCATTCGGCGGCGTTCTTATCACGAGATAGCCCAGTGAATCGGGTTGAGCCTTGAGCTTGCCGGCAAACTCTTCATGAGCCATCGCGGTATCCGAAAAACCCATCTCGACGATCTCACGATAAGCAGCCTCTTCCGTGTGATAAAAATTGAGCTTACCCGTAAACTCCACGTTCCCAATCGTCGCAGGTACATAGACTGGTATCGGCGCGCCTTCCGGTACAACCCATAATTCGGTTCGTGCTTCTTTTGCCACGATATCCCGACCACCGTTGACGACTATGATAAGAGCCGGATCAATCCCGCGCTGCTTCGTTAAGTAATAATGTGCAATTTTGAGGTGCTTATCGACGTAGCCTTCTCGGCCTTCATCAGGATGATATCCGACAATCAAGCCTTTCAGAGTCGGATCGTTTTGCAAAGTGATAGCGAAGTTGTCGAGCCTTGCCGTAAGATCGCAGTGGCCGACCCGGCCATATTCATCCAACTTTTCGGCTGCTCTATGCAGGAGCTTTTCTTCAAGATTTTGTGCATTGACAGAGAAGAAGGATAAGCCGCACCACAAGACGAAGAGAGACAGCTTGACGATAACAGGGCGTTTGACTCTCATTCTCATCAAGCCTCCATGCTTTGATCTATGTGCCGACATATTTTCATGCTTCGAGAGCATAGTCGATGTCTTCGATGATGTCTCTGACATACTCGATGCCGACCGAGATTCGCACGACTCCGTCTGTAATACCAAGTTCGCGTCTTCGCTCCGGCTTGAGGTCGCGGTGCGAGGCTGTCGCAGGATGGAGCACGCCCGTAAAAACGTCGCCAAGACTTGTCGAGCGCACACACAAATCAAGTGCGTCCATAAAACGGAAGGCAGCCTCGCGTGTGTTCTCGCGCAGCTCTATTGTGACAAGTGCGCCGCCGTGCGGATGGCGCAGCATCCGGTAAGAAAGCTCTCTCTGCTCGCCGAGCGTCGGATAGTGAACGCGTGCGATGCGTGGATGACCCGTCAGGTGTTCGGCGAGTGCGCGTGCGTTAGTGCAGTGTCGCTCCATCCGAAGCACAAGCGTCTTGATGCCGCGAAGGATTTCATGAGCATCCCAC
>CBDUCU010000009.1:0-20569 GCA_965365725.1 uncultured bacterium
CCATCACGCGCTCTTCGCGCGCAACCGCCTCAGACGTTTCCATCCGTCGCAGGAGAAACTCTGCCGCCGTCCTGCCTTGCTCGCGCGTCGGTTGCCGCACAGTTGTCAGAGGCGGCGACGTATGAGCCGCGAGAGGCACGTCGTCGTAGCCGACAATGGCAATCTCTTGCGGGATTTGGAGTCCCGCTTCTTTGGCTGCGCTGATTGCGCCGATGGCTGTAAAGTCGTTGCGTGCAAAGACGGCTGTCGGTCGCTTGCGCAGCGCGAGCAGTCTTTTGAGACCTTCATAGCCGATCTCTTCGGTCGAATAACCGGGCCACTGATCGCCGTCGTCGGTGCGCCCGACAATAAAGCGTTCGTTGACGGCGAGTCCATGCTCGCGCAACGCTTCGAGGTAGCCCTGAAATCTTCTCAGACCAATCCCGCTTGTCAGCGTAACACCGATAAAACCTATGTTTTTGTGGCCTAATCCGATCAGATGCGTCGTGGCATCATAGCCGCCCTTGAGGTTATCGGCGGCAATCAGGTCGGCATTCGGATGACGAAAATCGCGTCCGATGAGCACGACCGGAACTCCGCCCTCGATCAGTTGTGCGAGGCGGTCGTTGCCCAACTTGTTGGCGCGTGTGGCGACAATCACGCCGTCCACACGATGGTCGGCCAGCGCTTCAAAGGCGGCAAGGTCTTCTTTCGCGCTGTGCTCGCTGACACAGATAAAGACGTTGTAGCCTTTCGCAGACATTACTTCGCGCACGGCGCGCGCAAGCTCTGCGGCGAACGGATTGGCGATGTCTCCGAGCACGAGGCCGACGGTATCCGTGCGCTGACGTTTGAGTCCGCGCGCCAGGCCGTTGCGGCGATAGTTCAAAAGGGTGAGCGCGCGCTCAACCTTCTCGCGCGTCTCGGTGCTGACGTAGCCCGTCTGATTGACAACGCGCGAGACGGTCATCGGCGTAACACCGGCTGAGGCCGCGATGTCGGCAAGCGTCGCATGTCGTTTCTTCGGGGTTGAACGTCTCATTTGATGTGTCGAGAAATCTTCTGTTAGCGTTAACAGAGACGGCTTATATCACCTTGTCCGCGCTGTGGCAAGATTTTTTTTCGCGCTACCGACAAAAACTACCAATCGTTATGTAAACTGAGCGGCGAAGATTTTGTCATGCTCTTTAATTTTTCTGAGCCTCTTTGATTATGCCGCCTCGCACTCTCGATTCGCTTTCAGATTTTCAGACCGAACGCCCTTTGACGGCGCAACGTCTCGCGCAATATGTCGCGCGCGGGCGCTGCGAACGCCACTTGCGCTTTGCGCTCTTTCCCTCAGAAGCGCACGAACTTCTGCGCCGTTATGGTCTGGAGTTTGAGCCGCTTTCGCCGCTGCTTTCAAAGACGGGACAGGAATATGAGCGAGAGCAGTTTGAGGAGTTGGCGCGAAGCGAGCGCGTCGTTGATCTGCGTGGGCGCGAGAGCCGGGCTTTTATCGAAGAGTTAAAAGGGCAGACGGCAGAGCGAGTCTTTTATTATCAGCCTTCGATGCGCGGCTCTCTCGGTGGCTGGCAGTGTGTGGGAAGCGCAGACATCGTCCGCGTCGAGCGAGAAACAACAGGCAGAACGGTTGCCACCGTCATCGACATCAAAGCGAGCCGGCGCGAAACGGTCGGGTTTCGCTTACAGGTCGCCTTTTATGCTCGGCTGCTGCGCGACGCGCTCAAACAGGCCGGCATTGACAATGCAGAGATTCAGGGCGCGGTCGCGGCGCGCGATAGCTCGCTTGCTGAGGACGGAGCCTGTCAGACTTTTGATCTCGCGCTCTTTGACGACGAGATTGAACGTCTCGTCGCGGCTGCGGATTCAGACGTCGCGCGTGCGTCGCGCGTCTCGTCTCTTGAAGCGCGCTATCACCTGCGACCTGCGTGCGACGGCTGTCCCTACAATCAGCTCTGCTTTGCCGATACGGCTGAGCGCCTTGATCTTTCGCTCATCCCACATCTGACAATCTCGGAAAAGCGCGCGCTTCATCGAGAGCGAATCAGAACAGCGCGCGAGCTTGGCGAGCTTTTGATTTACGGAGAGCGCGGCGCGTTGGAGTTTTCCCCAGGACGCGAAGACGTTGCGCGCAGGGTTTCGTCGAGATGGCCGCTCGGCGCGCGTCTGCCTGTGCTCGCGCAACGCGCGCGCGCGGCCATGAGGCGACTCGATAGACAGACGGAGGCGAAGCGTTACCTCGTCAACGCAGACTTCGGCTCGCTTCCTGACCCGGGGCAATATCCAGACCTGATACGCGTCTTTATCGACGCGCAGCGCGACTATCTGGAAGACAGGCTTTATCTTGTCGGCGCTCGTGTGGTCGGGCCGCGCGGCATTTTTGAAGTCGTCGAAACGACGAGCGCGCCGCCGCGTGACGAAACAAACGCTGAAAGGGAGCTTCTGGTCGGTTGGGTGCAGAAGCTTCTGCCAAAGATTGCGCAGGCGGCTGATTCCGAGCGCGCCACGCTTCACGTCTATACCTTTGCGCCGCGAGGCGAGCGCGCTCTGCTTGATGCGCTGGCGCGCCACTTTGACGCGCTCTGCGCCGTGCCTGCCTTTTACGATCTATTGACTTCGCGCCCTGCGCTCTCGCAATCGATGGTCTCGCTGCTTGCAGACGAAGTGCGCGCGCGTCTCAATCTCTCGCCCGTTTGCCAGAACCTTTATCAAGTGGCACGCGAGCTTGGTTTTGAGTGGAAAGACGCAGGGGGTGCGGATTTAAGAAAAATTTTTCGTGCACGAGTCTTTGACAATCGAAGAAGCTTTAAGCGCGACGCTGCCGACGGACTCTTTACAAAAGAGGACACGAAGACGACAGAGGACGATGAGCCGCCCGCGCCATTCGTGTGGATCGAATCGGCGGCGCGTTTCGGCGTTGAGATACCGCTTGAATACGCTTACGCGGCGTGGGGGCTATTGAAAGATTCGGATGAAAAAGACGCGCACGCACAGTTGAAAGGTTTTGCAGGCGTGACGGTCGAGCAGATCGAGGCGTTTGTTTCGACGCGTCTGCGCGCGATGCAGCACATCGAAGAGAGCTTCGCTTATAAGAATCGAAAAGTCGAAAAAGAGCCGATTGATTTATCGAAGCTCGACGAGGTGGAGATCGAGCCGGAAGAGATTCCCTTGCGGCGCACGCTCGAAGATTTTCTTTTGCTTGAGCATCACGCGCGGCTGCAGGAATTGCTGCTGCACCTCGCACAACGCCCGCGCGAGCGTGTTGAGACGGGACGCGCGGCGATTTTGCGTTGCGAGTCTTACGAGAAGACCGGCGGCGAAGAGCGAGCGCGTTTTCGTTTCTCGGATGAAGAGGGTTTCGATGCAAATGTTTCGGGGCAGGGCGGCATGCTCAAGCTGCGCGCGGGCGATTGGGTCGTGCTCAACGCGCTTGCAGACGCGGAGGGGCGCGCGCTTCCTGCGTGGAAACTTGTGCGCGGGCGGCTCGCAGTTGTTGAAGAGATGAAGGCTGAAGAAGTGGAGCTTCGTCTGATGCCGATGAGCTTCAAAAACTCTGCGTTCCGTTTTCCGCATCAGCTTTTCGCGCCAGACGCAGGACGCATCTATACGATTGACGAGATGGCCGACGACCTCAACTCAGACAAGTTTCTCGAAGCCTGTCGTCATGCCGATACCAATCATCTCTATCGTTGGATAACGAACGCGGAAGAGGGGAAGAGCCCGCGCGCTGTGCGGCCCAAACGTGTGCGCGACGCGCAGGAGTTTGCACAGATGGCAACGCTTGCGCAGTCGCCGCATGGTCTGACGCGCGCGCAGAACCAGATTGTCGGTGGGCATTTGACGGATCGCGTGCTCGTCGTGCAAGGCCCGCCCGGGACGGGAAAAAGCCACACGCTCGGTTTCGCCGTGCTTGCGCGCGCGCTTGCGCAAGCGTCTCCCGCCAAACCCTTCCGCATCGCCGTTCTCGCCAAAACGCATGCGGCCGTGCGCGTCGCGCTCGAATCGATTGCCAGGCGCAGGCGCGAGCTACTTGCCGCGCGCGAAGGCGTTTTGAAGACGGATGCCAACCTTGAGATTCTTCGACCGCTTGAGCGTCTGAAGCTTGTCAAAATCTGTAGCGACGCGGGCGAGATTTGCCCTGAGGGCGTGGAAGTTTTGTTGCCCGACGGCGGCGAAGACGCGAGCGCCGCCGCGCAGTGGGAAGCGCTTCTTTCAGAGGAGTTGCTCATTGTCGGCGGCACGCCGGGTGGACTCTATAATCTTGTCAAAAAGGGCGCGTCGAAAGGGCGCGCGGTCGATTGGACGGGCGAGCATTTTGATCTGGTCGTCGTTGACGAGGCTTCGCAGATGGGGTTGGCCGAAGCTTTGACGGCGGCGGCTTTCCTGCGCGCCGACGGGCAATTTATCGCTGTGGGCGATCACCGTCAGATGCCGCCAATCCTTGCGCATGCGTGGGACGAAGAGAGCCGCCGCGACCTTCGACGCGCGACACCGCATCTCTCAATCTTCGAGTACCTGCAAAAGTTGGGTTTTGCGCGCGCCGCTTTGGATGAATCTTTTCGCATCCCAACCGAGATTGCGGACTTTCTGCGCCGACACATCTATGCGCAGGACGAGATTGATTTTCGCTCAACCAACGTCCGCCGCCTACCGCAAATAGAGAACCTGAATGACGGATGGTTGAAAGCCGCGCTTGCGCCCGAACACGCTTTCGTCGTCGTCGAGCATGACGAAGCGGGCTCGCAGCAGTCGAACGAATTTGAAGCCTTACTGGTTGAAGAGTTGGTCAGGGTTGCGTCCGACGCTTTGGGTCTCGATGCGGCGCACGGCGTGGGCGTGGTCGTCCCGCACCGCGCGCAGAAGGCTCTCTTGCAGGAGAGACTTACACACCACGCCGAATCAATCGACACGGTCGAGCGTTTTCAGGGCGGCGAGCGCGAGTTGATAGTTGTCTCGGCCACTGTCTCTGATAGAGAGTTTGCAGCTTCGGAAAGCTCTTTTCTCATGGAGCCGCGACGTTTGACGGTGGCCGTCTCTCGCCCCACGCGCAAGCTCATTGTCATCGCCTCGCGCGCAATCTTTGATCTGATACCCGCAGACCTTGACGAGTACGAACGCGGCGCGCTTTGGAAACATCTTCGACGCGAGTCGAGCGCAAAGACGATTTGGGAGGGCGAGGTCGCGGGCCAGAGAGTTTGGGTGCGCGCAATTTAATAAGGCAAAAGGAAAAAGGTAAAAGGCAAAAGTAGGAAGGCATCCGAGCCTCTTCACTTTTTACCTTTTACCTTTTTCCTTTCTTTGCCTTTTTCCTTTTGCCTTCCTTGCTTGTCGGTGTTATATCTCGTCGTCACTTTCAAGCTGTTCATTCGCCGCCGCACTTGTGCGTGACTTCTTTGGTCTTCGCTTAAGGTCGGTCGGCCCCAATCTTCAAACTAAAGAAGGCAATCATGGCTGAGAAAACTCCAATCACAGTCGCTCACGGCGACGGCATCGGCCCCGAAATCATGGAGGCCACGCTCCACATCATCCAAGAGGCGGGCGCTGCGTTAGACATCGAAAATATCGAGATCGGCGAAAAGGTCTATCTCGCGGGAAATTCGGCAGGAATAGAGCCGGGTGCGTTCGAGTCTCTGCGTCGCACGCGCGTGTTTCTGAAAGCTCCGATCACGACACCGCAGGGCGGCGGCTACAAGAGCTTGAACGTGACGGTGCGCAAGACCTTCGGGCTTTATGCAAACGTGCGCCCGTGCGTCTCTTATCACCCGTTTATCGACACGAAACACCCTGTGATGGATGTCGTCATCGTCCGCGAAAACGAAGAGGATGTGTACGGCGGAATCGAATATCGACAGACCGCGCAGGTCACGCAGTGCTTAAAGCTCATCTCGCGGCCCGGCACAGAGAAGATCGTCCGCTACGCTTTTGAATACGCGCGTCGCAACAACCGTCGAAAGGTGACGTGCTTTACAAAAGACAACATCATGAAGATCACCGACGGACTCTTTCACCGCGTCTTCGACGAGATCGCGCAAGAGTACACGGACATCGAAAACGAGCACTGGATTGTTGACATCGGCGCGGCGAAACTCTCCGACACGCCTGAAAATTTCGACGTAGTCGTTCTGCCCAACCTTTACGGCGACGTTCTCTCGGACGTGGCCGCACAGATTGCAGGCTCTGTGGGTTTGGCAGGCTCTGCCAACATCGGCGATTCGATTGCGATGTTTGAAGCCATACACGGTTCTGCACCGCGTCGCGCCGGACAAAATCTTGCCAACCCGTCGGGACTTTTCCTCGGCGCAATTCTCATGCTCGTCCACATCGGTCAGGCCGAGGCCGCCGAGCGCGCGCACAACGCATGGCTGCGCACGATTGAAGACGGCGTGCACACCTACGACATCTACAAAGAGGGCGTGAGCCGCGAAAAGGTCGGCACGCGCGAGTTCGCCGAAGCAGTCGTCAAACGTCTCGGCCAAAAACCGGAGACCTTAAAGGCCGTCTCTTACAAATCAGAAGCGGGTCAAACGGAGGCGGCGGCATCGACGGGCGGCGCGGCCTCGGTTGAGTCGCGAAAAGAGAACAAAGATTTGGTCGGCGTTGACGTTTATCTCGACTGGCCGCAAGGCGGGGCGGATGAGTTGGGCGCGTCGATGCAAAACGTGGGCGGCGAAGGTCTGGCAATCAAATCGATCAGCAACAGGGGCGTGAAGGTCTGGCCGGGTGGACATGCTGAAACCTTCTGCTCCGACCATTGGCGCTGCCGCTTTGCCTCCGACACCGAAGGCGCGACCATCACGCACACGCAGATCGCGTCGCTTCTGAAACGCGTCGGCGAGGCGGGCTTCGATTTTATCAAGACCGAGAACCTCTACAACTTCGACGGTCGCGCGGCCTATTCGCACGCGCAGGAGTAATAAAGCTCAAACAACAAAAAGAAAGGCGGAAAGCACAATGTCAGAAAGAGACGAACGCCAGGAAGAATCAACTGCCGAAGAACAGGAATCGTTAAACTCGTCCGAAGCAGAAGGGGGCTTCGAGCGCAGCGACGTACCATCTGGTCCTTCATCGCCGAGCGAAGTTCAGACGTAGAAAGCTGTCAGTTGTCAGTAGTCCGTTGTTTGTTGTGTGTGCGAGCCTGCGCGATTCATTGAACGCCGCAAGGTCGGTAGAAACAGACAACGGACTTACTGACAACCGACCACGGACAAACCCAATGCCTGATTTCAAATCCGAACGACCCAAGGCGACCGAGTATCCTTCGTATTTTGAGGGCTACGTCTCGCTTGCGCCGGAGGGCGATGTAATTGAGACGTTGACCCGTCAGATTGAGCAGACAACCTCTATTTTGCGCGCGGTCGAGGAAGAACGCGCCGGAGAAAGTTACGAGCCGGGCAAGTGGAGCATTAAGGAACTCGTCGGGCACCTCATCGACAGCGAGCGCGTCTTTTCTTACCGCGTGCTCTCAATTGCGCGCGGCGACACACAGTCTTTGCCCGGCATGGATCAGGACGTGTACGCTCGTCACGCAAACTTCAACGCGCGCACGCTTTCGAGTCTGGTTGAGGAGCTTGGGCGCGTGAGAGCTTCGACGCTCGATCTGTTTCGACATTTGGACGAAGAGGCCTGGGCGCGACGCGGCACAGCCAACGACAACGAGGTGACGGTGCGCGCGCTGGCTCACATCGTCGCCGGACACGAAGCGCATCACATCAAAGTTTTGCGCGAGCGTTATCTTGCACGCGATTAAAGAGAACTCAGAAAACATCATCAGGGGAATAATAATGGACGAGAAGAAAGATCAAGGCGGCCAAGCAGCAGCCGATCAAACGGGACAGCATCCGCCGGTCGAATTGGGGCCGATGGAGAAACTCGAAGAGGCCGACAGCCTCGCCGAGCGCACGCCCGGCGCGCAAAAGCCCGACAGCGAAGTGCAGACCGAGATCAACCCGAACACTGAATGACGACGGAAGGCCGAAGGATGAAAAAAGGCGGCAGCGCAGAAAGCTCTCAACCGAAATCGAAGCTTAGCAAAAAGAGGTCTGATTCCGCGTCGAGCGTTGCAGCTTCAGCGTCGCCTTTAGTCTCCGTCATTATGGGCAGCACGTCCGATTGGGAGACGATGCGACGTGCGTCGGACGTTTTGAAAAAATTTGACGTGCCGCATGAATGTCTCGTCGTCTCGGCGCATCGCACGCCCGCGTGGATGGCGGAGTTTGCAGCTTCTGCCGAAGAGCGAAGAGTTGAAGTCGTGATTGCGGGCGCGGGCGGCGCGGCGCATCTGCCCGGCATGGTCGCAGCGCAGACAATAGTGCCCGTGCTCGGCGTGCCGGTTGAAAGCCGCATGTTGCGCGGAATCGATTCGCTCGTCTCGATTGTGCAGATGCCCGCCGGAATCCCTGTCGGCACGCTCGCCATCGGCGAGGCTGGCGCAACCAACGCGGCGCTTCTTGCGGTCGCCATTCTTTCAAACACGCGGCCTGCGCTTCGAGACCGCCTGCGCGAGTTTCGACAAGAGCAGACCCGAAGCGTGCGCGAGGCCGTGCTGCCTGTATGAAACAAGTCCTGCCCGGCGCGACCATCGGCGTTTTGGGAAGCGGACAGCTTGGCCGCATGTTCGCCATCGCCGCGCGGCGCATGGGCTATCGCGTTCATACCTTCTCGCCCGAATCCGACACGCCCACCGGACAGGTCGCCGACCGCGAATACCGAAACGAATACGAAGACCTCGATGCCGTGCGCGAGTTTGCGCGCGGCGTTTCCGTCATCACGTTTGAATTTGAGAACGTGCCCGCTGCGACCGTCGAGGCCGCGTCGCAATTTGCTCCCGTGCGTCCATCCGGAGCGGTGCTGCATACGACGCAACATCGTCTGCGCGAAAAAACTTTTCTCTCGTCGAACGGTTTTCCCGTTCCGAATTTTAGACACATCACCTCGCTCGAAGCTCTGCGCGCAGCCTTAAGCGAGATCGGCTTTCCTGCCGTTTTGAAAACAGCAGGCTTCGGCTATGACGGCAAGGGACAGTCGCGTATTGCGCGCACGGAAGATGTCGAGAAGGCTTTTGCCGCTCTCAATGGTCAGGAGGGAGTGCTCGAAGCATTCGTCGATTTCGAGCGCGAAGCATCGGTCGTCGCGGTGCGTGGGGCTTTGGGAAAGTTTCGTCATTACGGAGTGATTGAGAACGCGCACGAGCGGCACATTCTCGACCTCTCAATTGCGCCCGCACCCGGAGTTAACGACGCGCTGGCGCACGAGGCAGTCGAGATTGCGCGCAGTATTTTGGACGCGCTCGAAGTCGTCGGCGTGATGTGCGTCGAGTTTTTTATCACACGCGACGGGCGGCTTCTCGTCAACGAGCTTGCGCCGCGCCCGCACAACTCCGGCCACCTCACCTTCGACGCATGCACGACGAGCCAGTTTGAGCAACAACTGAGGGCCGTCTGCAATCTACCGCTCGGATCAACAGAGCTTCTGCGCCCTGCGGCGATGGCAAATCTTTTGGGCGATCTGTGGGAGCAGGGCGAGCCCTCCTGGGCGGCTGCGCTTGCGCGCCCCGAAGTAAAACTCCACCTCTACGGCAAATCCGAGCCGCGACGCGGTCGCAAGATGGGACACCTGACAGCGCTCGCCTCAACTGCACACGAAGCCGCGCGTCTTGCGCTTGATGCACGCCGCGCTCTCACGCCGCACGTTTAGAGCAACCTGCGATAACGGCCCGCGTCAAATCACTCTCGAAACATTCTTAAAATTTTTTGCCACAAAGCTCCGCTCCATAGTGTTTACTTTTGTAGTAGCCACTCAAAAATCGTCTTCAAAGGAGCGCCGTGATGCCGAAATACATTCAAATTTTAATGCGATCTGTTTTTACTCTGACTTTGATTCTGCTGTTTGCTGGCCATCACGCCGTCTTTGCGCAGAACATTTCGACGGGCGAATGGACGGCCTCGATTGATGATGCAAAGCCCGATAAAATTCATCTCAATTTTGAGCGGCGTACCGAAAGAGGCGGCAGAAGCCAGACGGGGTCGGACTACGAGTTTTCCGATTTGCAGGGCTTGAGCCGCGAGCAGGCGCGGGCTTCAGGCGCGGTCAAATTTAGTCTTGTGCGCGAGGCCGGAACGATTGATTGCGAGGGCAGCTTTCAACAGGGTAGAGGCTCAGGCACTTTTCGCTTCACGGGAAATCAGGGTTTTCTTTCTGCGATGAAGAGCCGGGGCTTTGATTTTGAAAGCAATGCTTCAAGGCACGACGGGCGCGTGGCCGAAGAGAGACTCTTTGCAGCGACGACTTTGAACGTCACGACAGCTTTGGCCGACGACCTTCTCTCGGCAGACTTTGGACGGCTTGATGTTGATGATCTTTTCAAAGCGGCGATTTTCAAAGTCGATTCAAAATTCATGCGCGAGATGAAGGCGAGCGGTTTTCCGAATCTCGGCATGGAGGAGCTTGTCAAAGCGCGCATCTTCAAAATAGACGCAGAATTTGTCCGCGAGGCGGCGCGACTGGGTTTTGACAAAGAGCCGTTTGAGAGTCTGGTCAAGATGCGAATTTTTAAGGTCACGCCTGAATTTATCAATGAAGCGCGCAACGAGGGTCTGACCGACCTCGATGTCGAAGACCTCGTCAAGCTGCGCATCTTCAAGATCGACAGCGAGTTTATTCGTCAGGCAAAGGCCGAAGGCGTACCGCTCGACGTAGAAAAACTTGTGCAAAAACGGATTGGCGCAGGGCACAGGAGATAATCGAGACCTGTGTATAAATTGATCGCTTGAGCGACCATTAAATTTAGTCTCTCAACACACGGAAGAATTCAGAGGACGCGCGAGACAACACGGAGAGAATCATCTCCGTGTTGTCTCGCGCGTCCTCGTGTGTTTGTCAACTTGAGAAGCTCGCTGGAGCAGGTGAAAGAGAGCGGACGCGGCGGGGCGTTCTGGATATCGGCGCGGCTTTTGGCGTATCATATCCGCGTATCCGGCACAACCGCTCGATAAAGAACCGTTCTTAAAATTTTTATCACTGGAGGATTCAAAAACATTATGGCAACCGAACTCAAACGCGACGCAACGGGGCGCATCGAGGAATTACTTGGCGACGACGCACGTGCTCTGCTCGACTTCAACGCGCCGAAGATTTCCAGAGATCAATTGCAAGTTCCCGGCCCCGACTTTGTTGACCGCGTGTGGGCGCTCTCGGACAGAAATCCTTCCGTGCTGCGCTCGCTTCAAGCTCTGTTTGACAACGGGCGGCTCGCGGGCACGGGCTATCTTTCGATCCTTCCGGTCGATCAGGGCATCGAACATTCAGCGGGTGCATCGTTTGCTCCGAATCCGATCTATTTCGATCCCGAAAACATTGTTCGTCTGGCGATTGAAGGCGGCTGCAACGCCGTCGCCTCCACCTTCGGCGTGCTGGGGTCGGTGGCGCGCAAGTACGCGCACAAGATTCCCTTTATCGTCAAGATCAACCACAACGAACTGATGACCTATCCGAACAAGTTTGATCAGGTGTTGTTCGGCGCGGTCGATCAGGCGCGCGACATGGGCGCAGTGGCCGTCGGCGCGACCGTCTATTTCGGCTCGGACGAATCGACCAGACAGTTAACCGAAATCGCCGAAGCTTTCTCAATCGCGCACGAGCTTGGCATGGCGACCGTTTTGTGGTGCTACCTGCGCAACCCAAAGTTCAAGACCAAAGAGGGCGACATGCACACCGCCGCAGACCTGACCGGACAGGCCAATCATCTCGGCGTGACGATTCAGGCGGACATCATCAAACAGAAACTGCCTGAGCGTAACGGCGGCTACAACTCGCTCAACATCGAAAGCTCTTACGGGAAGACCAACCCGAAGATTTACACCGACCTGACGAGCGACAACCCTATCGACCTCGTCCGTTATCAGGTCGCCAACTGCTATATGGGCCGCTGCGGTCTGATTAACTCGGGCGGCGAGTCGAAAGGCCAGAGCGACATGGCCGAAGCCGTCCGCACCGCCGTCATCAACAAACGCGGCGGAGGCATGGGCCTCATCTCAGGCCGCAAGGCTTTCCAACGCCCGATGACGGAAGGCGTGCAACTCTTAAACGCGATTCAGGACGTGTATCTCTCGGAGAAGATCACAGTCGCGTAAAAGCCGTCAGCTATTAGCTAATAGCTTTCCACAAATCCAAAGGGCCGCGCATCGTCGTAATGGATGAATGCGCGGCCCTTCTGTTTTTACTTGACCGGGCTCAAGCGCCTTAAACGGCCTTGTCAATAGAGAGAACACAGACAGATTCACAAGACGCGGCATTGCTTGAAGCAATTGCATGCGGAGACGAGCGCGCGTTCGCCGCCACTTATGACCGCTACAGCGCCATCCTCTTCGGTCTGCTGCTGCGTATATTGCACGACCGGCAGGAGGCAGAGGATGTTTTGCAAGAGGTCTTCTTACAAATCTGGCAGCGCGCCGCAAGCTTCGATGCGCAGCGTGGGCGTGCCTTTACCTGGCTCGTGACGCTGACGCGCAGTCGTGCGATTGATCGTCTGCGCGCCAACGGCTCGCGCGAGCGCGCGGCGCAGGCGGCGGTAGTTGAAGCGGTCGAGCCGGTCGTTGATGCCGAAGAAGATGCCGAGCGAGCCGAGCGCGGCGCTACGATCCGCACGGCGCTGGCAGCGATTCCAGAAGAACAGCGTCGCGCGTTGCTTTTGGCCTACTTCGAGGGTCTTTCGCAGACGGAGATTGCAGCGCGTCTGGGGCAACCGCTTGGAACGGTCAAGACAAGGATGCGCTCCGGCATGACTCGTCTGCGCGAGCTTCTGCGCGCCGAGGCAGGCGGCGGCGCGCTCACAGGGTTTTGAGAGCAAGGGGGTTTAGGAAGCCGTCATTAACGAGAGACGGCGACCGAGCAATTTTTAATGAAGCATGAAGAATACAAAGAGTCTGTGGCGCTCGATGCGCTGGGCGTGCTCGATAGAAGAGAGCGCGACATGCTCGAAGAACATCTGCGCGCGTGCCTCGAATGTCGGCGCGAGCAGAACGAGATGCGCGAGACGGCTGCGCTGCTGGCCTATTCGGTTGTGTCCGCGCGCCCGCCAGAACATCTGCGCGAAAGGGTGCTAAAAAACGTGAGCGAGAGTTTTGTTACACGCAAAGTGGAGGTTGCTTCTGAAGTGCAAACGCTAAGTGCCAACGGCGCGCATGAATCGGCGTGCATTTTGAGACCCCAGCCAGAGCGGTTCGCAAACAGTGAGCGTTCGCGCAAGGCGCGCATCGTCGCGTTCGGCGCACTGGCGGCATCGCTTGTCCTTGCCGTCTCGCTCTTTTTTATCTGGCGCGAGTATCGAGCTTTGCGCGGCGAGATGGCGCGGCTCAATTCCGAAGCGACGAACGCGCGCGAAGAGATTGAAAGGCAGCGCGTGGAGCTTTCGCGTGAGCGCGAGGTGGCCGGGCTTTTCTCCGCGCCGCAATCGCGCGTGACACCGCTTCAAGGGACAAAAGATGCGCCGACTGCAAGCGCAAGTCTCGCTTTTGACGCGGCGACGGGACGCGCCGTTCTGGTTGCGTCGGGACTGCCGCCCGCGCCCGCAGGCAAGGCATATCAAATCTGGTACATCGCCGGAGGAAAGCCTTTGCCGGGGCCGACCTTTAAGCCCGACGCAGAGGGACGCGGCGAGATGCGCGCAGAGATTCCCGTCGAAGGGCGCGAGGCACGACAGTTCGCCGTCACGCTCGAATCCGAAAAGGGAGCACAAGCGCCCAGCGGCGTAATGTATCTGCTCGGCTCGATTCTCAACTACACGCCTTCAGACGCAAACGCAAAGTCGTAAGAGAAGCCTTTGCGGTCTGTGCTCTCAGACGATAAAGAGCGTTGATCTTAGCTGAATCAAGAAGGGCGTGAATTTCCCGTCCGTGTTAGAGAGGAGACGAAGATGAAATCCAAATTGGCAACGATAATCTTTACTTCGCTCGCGTGTGCGCTTCTGCTGTGCGTGCAGGCGCAGGCGCAGACCGCGACCGAGCAAAAGAAATCAACGGCGCAGGCGAAATCTGAAAAGTCGCTTTACACACGGCTTGGTGGCTACGACGCAATCGCCTCAGTCAGCGACGACTTTATCCGTCGGCTCGCATCCGACAAACGTCTCTCGCGCTTCGTCGCCGGTCTTTCCGTCGATTCGCAAAAGAGGCTGCGCCAGCATCTCGTCGATTTCCTTTGCGAGAAGACGGGCGGCCCGTGCATCTACATTGGGCGCGATATGCAGACTTCGCACACGGGACTCAAGATCACGGAAGACGATTGGAAGGCGGGCGCCGAGGCGCTCGTCGCCACGCTTGAAAAATTCAAAGTGCCGCAAAAAGAGAGTGACGAAGTCCTAAGCTTTGTGATGAGTCTCAAAGGCGACATCGTCAACCGGTGAGACGCGCCGCCGCAGTCAACTCTCGGACAAAAAACTGCTACACTCGCTCGGCGCGCTGTTAGCACGTTGCCCGCGCGCGAGAAAAATTTCGAGCAAGGAGTGTCGAACGAGAGTGGCCGAAGAGAAGAGCAAAGAAGCGAGCAGCCTGAACAACAAAATCACTGATGGAACGGGACAGTTTGATGCACGCTTTGTGTTGTGGCGCTCCTTCTGCGCCGATAACGGCGTTGCTATCGAGACGCTGCCCGGCGACCTCAAAGGCGAGGTCAAAGATCGCTGGGAAAAACTGAAGGCGGAAAAGCTTCAGGGAAACGAAAAGACGTAAATCGCGAATCGTAAATCGTGTTTGAGCGTTATTCTATCTTGAATGGTAACGCTCAATCCGTATTGTCAGACAGTCGATCTGCGATTCACGATTTACGGTTTACGTTCTTAAAAATATCTTCCCGCAAGAAACGGATTCGTCAGACGCTCGCGTCCGATGGTCGTCTCCGGCCCATGACCGGAATAGACGACGACATCGTCGCCGAGCGGGATGATTTTGTTCATCAGCGAATCCATCAACTGCTCGGTCGAGCCGCCTGGCAAATCCGTCCGCCCGATTGAACCCGCAAACAAACAATCGCCGACAAAGACGACTCTTTCCGTCGGCTCGAATAAGACGACGTGTCCCGGCGTATGGCCGGGACAATGAACGACCTTGAATCTTAAACGGCCCACCTCGTAATCTTCGCCGTCTTGCCAGCGCCGGTCGACGCGCGGCGGCTCATCATATTCAAAACCGAGACGAGCCCACTGCGTGCGCGGGATGCCTATCCAACCCGGCTGCTCGCGCAAAGAGAGATAGAGCGGCTCGTCCAGCGCGTGAATAATGACTTCTGCGGCGGGCCTTTGACGCTTGAGCGCGCTGACTCCGCCGACGTGATCCAGATGCGCATGCGTCAGCGCGATGGCTTGAAGGTCGAGGCCGTGTCGTTCGATTGCCTGAAGAATCTCTTCCGCGTCGTCGCCCGGGTCGATGCAGATTGCCTTTCCGGTCTCTTCACAACCCACAATCCGCGTCTGTTGTTGAAACGGCGTAACCGTCAACTGCTCGATAATCATCTTTATGAAAACCTCAAAACCGAAGCGTATAATCAAGATAAATTTTGGAATGGAATCAGACCGAAAAGTATAAACAGGCGACAGTCATTTAGCCATTCGCGGGGGTGAAAAACATGGCTTTGAGCGAGCGTTCGGCAAGTCTTGCCGAAGTTTTGGATGAGATGACGGCAGAAGGCGCGGAGGAACTAACCGAGCACTTTGCTGACGACTCTTTACGCTGCTACGCCTGCGGCCATCGGTGTCTGATACGCGAAGGCAAGCGCGGCATCTGCAAAGTGCGTTTCAACGAGCGGGGGCGACTCTTAGTCCCCACAAACTACGTCGCCGCGCTCGCCTGCGACCCGACCGAAAAGAAGCCCTTCTTTCATGTTCTGCCCGGCTCTGAGACATTGACTTTTGGCATGCTCGGATGCGACCTGCACTGCGCTTACTGTTTTACCGGCGACACGATGATCGTTACCAATCGCGGCCCTCTCACGTTTGAAGACGCATTTCGTAGCGCCAAACGTGTCGCACAGCGCAAGGATGCTGAAATCGCATTTCCGGCGAACCTTTGCGCTGTCGCCGCTTCAGGCAAACTGCGAAGGGTGCGCGCAGTCTTCAAACACAGATACTGTGGAAAGCTTGCCACGATCAAACCCTTCTATCTGCCGGAGCTGCATTGCACAGCAGACCATCGTGTTTATGCGACCGATGACCCGGCGCGCGCGCCCGAAAAACTGCAGGCGCGGCTTCTGACCCAAAAGCATTTCCTTGCCATCCCACGCAATTACGAATTTTCTTCTAAGCAAGTCCTGGATGCAGCGAAAGAACTGAGTGCGCATCAAGTCAGATATCGCGTCCCGTGGAAAACATCCAATGCCGGTGTTCGTCAACAGATTGCGGAGATGACGATGCAGGGCGCAACCTCGCGGCAGATTGGCGCTCTGCTCAATAAAGATGCTTCGTACATTCGACACGTGCGGAGCAAGATCAATAGCGGACGCGGGGTAGATACGCGTTCAAGCGGCTTTATCATCGAAGGCGCGTTTGTGCGTTTTCCTAACGAGCATCATCCCGGCATACCGCACACACTTCAGCTTGACGAGGATTTGGCCGAGCTGCTTGGCTACTTCTGCGCCGAAGGCTCGGTCACGCGCGACAGTAAACGCGCAAATAGCTACGTGCTCAATTTTAGCTTCTCGCACAGTGAAATGGATAAGGCTATTCGCGTCGGCCTTCTGCTTCGGCGATGCTTCGGTGTCGAGCCGCAAATCGTCAAGCGCACAACGACGCTCGCGGTCTGCACTGGCAAAGCTTCCGCCGCGCTGTTGTTCAAATCGCTGGCGGGAGGCAAAGGAAGAGAAAAGCGCGTCCCGCAGCAGTTGTTCGATGCTAAGCCTCGCATCGTCAAAGCCTTTCTTGATGCTTACGTCGCTGGCGATGGGCATGTCTATGCGAATGGCAAGACGACTATTACGACTGTTTCGCGTCACCTGGCGTTCGGCATCGCATGGCTTGCGCTAAAGCTCGGACGCTTGCCGTCAATCTATGACGCGGCGATGGAAGAGACGGGAACGATTCAAGCGCGCACGGTGCGACGCGCGCCTCATCAATACTCGGTCGTCTGGTACGAAAGCGACGCAACCAAGCGCAGAGTAATCAAGACGGACGACTTTTATCTTGTGCCGTTGCGCAGTGTCTCTTTAACCGACTATGAAGGCGACGTTTACAACATGGAGGTTGAAGAGGAGCATAACTATCTCGCAGGATTTTTCCTCGTCTCAAATTGTCAGAATTGGATTACAAGCCAGGCATTGCGCGACGATGCGGCGGGCGCGGCCCCGCGTTATGTAACGTCTGAGAGGCTTGTCGAGACGGCGCGCGAGTGCGGGGCGCGTCTGGTCGGTTCGAGTTATAACGAGCCTTTGATTACTGCGGAGTGGGCGGTTGAAGTTTTCAAAAAAGCGAAGCCTGAAGGATTCAGAACTGCGTTTATCTCAAACGGCAACGCCACGCCGCAGGTTCTGGATTATCTGCGGCCCTGGACGGATTGCTACAAGATCGATTTGAAGTCGATGTCGGATCGCAACTATCGTCAATTGGGCGGCGTGGTTGACAACATCCTTGAGACCGTGCGGATGGTTAAAGAGCGCGGCTTCTGGGAAGAGATCGTGACGCTCATCATTCCGGGATTTAACGATTCTGAAGACGAATTAAAACGCGCGGCGGATTTTATCGCCTCAGTCTCGCCCGACATCCCCTGGCATCTCACGGCCTTCTATCAGAATTACCGAATGACCGAGAACTCAAACACGACCGCCGAGCAGCTTATACGCGCATGCGAGATAGGTCGTGCGGCCGGCGTGCGCTACGTCTATGCCGGAAACCTTCCGGGCCGCGTCGGACGCTGGGAGAACACACACTGTCATCATTGCGACGAGCTGCTGGTTGAGCGCTACGGCTACATCATCAAACGGATGCGACTCGGCGCAGACGGCCTCTGCCCGAAATGTGCGACAAGGATTCCCGGCGTGTGGGCTTGAGGGGGAGGCTATGAACGCGGATGAATGAATGATGAATGAAAAGCAGGAAGACAGAAATCGGGAGTCGGGAGTCAGAAGGAAGAAGCGTTTTATTCTGTCTCCTGACTTCTGACTCCTATCTTCTTATTCATCCTTTATCCCTGCTTTTCTGCGGCGAGTGAAGAGTCTGCCGGAAGGCGCGGGAGAAAGCGTAGTTTCCATGGCATCAAGACCGACTCGAAGATGACCTTGCGCGAAATCTTTGATTGTCCCTCGCGCCTGTCGACGAAGATGATCGGAACTTCTGCAACCGTCAGACCGGATTCCGTGATGCGGTAGATCGATTCGACGAGAAAGGCGTAGCCTTCAGCCACAATCTGATTTTGCAGGACGCATTCAAGCGCGCGTCGGCTGTAGCAACGGTATCCGCTTGTCGCGTCGCCGACCTCGATGCCCGTGATCTTCGAGACGTAGAAGTTTGCAAAGCGACTGAGAAGCCTCCGACGCAAAGGCCAGTTGCCGATGCCGCCGCCCGCACAGTAGCGCGAGCCGACAACCACATCGGATGTGCGTGAAGCGGCGACTATGTCGGGCAGACGCGCGGGGTCGTGCGAAAAATCTGCGTCCATCTGTACGAGTCGCGTATAGCCGCGCTCAAGCGCCGTTTTGTAGCCGTCAACATAGCTGCGACCCAAGCCGCGCGGCCCCTGGCGGCGAAGCACGGAGAAGCGCGGCTCGCGGCGAAAGATTTCTTCGGCGAAATCAGCCGTGCCGTCGGGCGAATTGTCGTCAACGAGAAGCACGTCTGCGTCGGCAAGCGTCGAGAGAATCTGACGGACGAGCGGTTCGACGTTTTCGCGCTCGTTGTAGGTCGGGAGAATAACGAGAGTTGTAGAAGCGTTCATATCAGAAAATAGTTTCGCGGTCGTTCGGTTGCGACGGAAGATTTTCCACGCGGAAGAGGCAACTGTCAAACCACAATAAGAGTTTTTTACTTCTCTTCACTTGGAAGCAGAGAAGCGCAGCCCCGCCGCTTCACTCACCGACGCGATAAAGATAGATCGAGCCGCCAAAGATTTTTTCGGGCGTGCGTCGGCGGTATTCGTCGAAGATATTGACGCGCTCCTCTTCGCTCAAAAGTCGTCCGTTGACGATCAGGCCGGGGTTGACCGAGCCATTGAGATACGATGCGCCGATGGCAACGTAGCGCGTCCGTGCGGGACGCTCGCCGGGGCCGCTGTAAGCCCAGTGGTAACGGATGCCGTAGGATTCAAGCAGAAGAAAGTTAAGCAGAGAAGCGCGAACCTCCTGCTCGCCGTGCGCTTTGAGGTAGTCAGCCAGAGCCTTTACGTCGTCGCCCCATTCGATGTTTGAATCCGACAGATACCACCAATGAGGCCGTGCGGACGCAAACTGATTCATGTAGCCCATCTGATCGGGAAATATTCTGACGGTCTCAAATCCCATCCAGAAAAAAGAGGCGATGACGAGCACAAGGACGGGAACGCGCGCTGTGGCGAACGTGCTCGCGCGTTTGAGAACCCAATCGAGAAACGCGCCCGCCGCGATAAAGAGAAACATGTAGGCGGGCAGATAATAGCGTACGCCGATGTTGATCGAGCTGAAGACGACAAGCATGGTGTAGAAGGCGAAGGGCGCGAGCAGGACGAGCCAGCGCGATTCAAGCGTTCGCGCAAACTCGCGCGCGCACCAAAGAATCGACAGAATTGAGATGAGCAGAAAGGGAATGGTCGTCTTCAAAGCAAAGGCGACGGGAAAGTAGTACCACCAGCCGTGCTGGCTGTAGCGGCCAAGCAGCCCCGCGTCGTGTCCTTCGCGCGCGTGCATCAGTTGCCAGCTTACGCCCTCGGCAAAATCTTCCGGAACGAGCGCCAGCAGCGCGGTCTTCCCCATCGAAGCAAGACGCTCTCCGCCCAACGCTTCGAGTTTTGCTTCGACAAATGAAACGTCGGTTTCGGCATGCGGTCGCTGCTTAAAAAGATATGCGGTTTGAATCATCAGAAGCGCGGCGAGCGCAATCAATCCGGCCTGCGCCAATGCATGACTGCGCAGCACTTTGCGTTGCGGCGCAAAGATAAAGAGCGTGAAAGCGGTCAGAACAAGAACGGGCGCAAGCACGACCATCGAAAATTTTGTGACGACTGCGAGCCCGCTCGTTGCGCCAAGCCACGCCGCGCCGAGCGCCGAGGGACGGCGCACATAATCATAGAAGGCGAAACAGAAGAGAAGAAAACCAAGCGAGGCCGGAATGTCGGTCTGCACGACGCGGCTGTGTGCAATAACAGTCGGCTCAAGCGCAAAGAGCAGAACAGAGAGGGCGGCGGCGCGCGCTCCGAAGAGGCGACGCGCGTAAAAAAAGATGAGCGCGCCCAGCAATAGCGTCAACACAATGGCGGGCACGCGCGACCAAAAAGAGAGCGCGTCGATTGCATCGCGGTTTGCGCGCCAGAAGCTCCAATAGAGGTTTTGCGGGTCGTTGAAATAGCGCAGCTCCATCCCATCGCTGGGCGGGGCGTTGGGTCGCATCAAAACGAGCGGAATGCCTGCGAGCGTTTTGCTGAGC
>CBDUCU010000010.1:0-19987 GCA_965365725.1 uncultured bacterium
TACCTGGCGCCGGGTTCGTGGGTGAGGGCAAGCGTCAACGCCCGCGGCGCGAAGAACGTGACCATTCGCGGGCGCGGCGTGCTGGAGTCGGCGGCAGGCGCGCCGCAAATGCAGGGCTACGGCGGCGGCAGGCGCAACATCGACGGGTGTGATTGATCCGCTCGATGATCTGGCTGATGTCGCAGAAGAGTTTGATCTATGGTTTCACGTCGATGCCGCTTACGGCGGCGGCCTTGCGCTTTCTGAGAAGCATAGTCACAAATTGAAGGGCATCGCTCGTGCGGATTCAATCACCATCGACCCGCATAAATGGTTTTTTGTCCCCTTTGCGTGTGGCGCGATTTTGGTCAAAGGCGGTGGCGGCGTGCTCAGAGAATCATTCGATATCACGCCCGAATATTTGAGCGAAGACAGGGGCGGGGCCGATGTCGAGTACGATTTTTTTCGTTACGGACAACTCGGCACGCGTCGTTTTAACGCGCTCAAGATTTGGATGTCGCTCAAGCGTTACGGCGTAAAAGGCTATGCGGTGATGATCGACCGGCAAATTTCGCTGGCTCAATATCTCTATTCACGAATCGGCGAGCTCCAGGATTTTGAGACCGTCGGAAAGATCGAGACGGCGCTTTGCTGCGCACGATTTGTTCCCGAAAAAGTTAAAGAGGACGCGCACACGCTCGATGAATTACAGATGCGTCTGCAACAGAGAATTGAAAAAAGCGGCGAGGCCTGGTTTGCTACGACCGTAGCACACGGGCGGCGGGTTTTGCGCATCAACATCAACAGCTTTCTGACTGAGCGTCGGCACGTTGACGATCTGATAGAATTGCTCAGGCGCGAAGGCTCGCTTTTGTTGGAGGAAATAGAAGGATGAGAGCTTTGAAATATCTCGTCGCTATCATCGCTCTGCTCTCTGTGTTTGCTGCGCATGGCTCTGCACAGACAACGCGCGGACGCAAGAAAACCATTCCGGCGGCGAATAAAGTCAAACAAGCTGCGGCGGATAAAAATGAGTTGCGCTCGCTACAGCGTCTTGCGTCGCGCGCGGAATTTGACTCGGTCGCGAGAGTCTATACAGACCGCCCTTACGCTTTGCCGCACGTTCTTTTCGTCATCGACCGCAAGGACAAAAACAGAATCTATTACGTCAATTCCAAGCGTTATCGCTTTCATAAAGATTTTGTCAACGCCACATATCTCTCGCTTGAGCGCGGCGAAGAATTTTTTCAGAACAACTATCTGAAACCGAATCGCCGTTTCATCCTCGGAAACGTCGCATGGCAAGCGCCCGTCAAGCGCTGGACTTTTGAGTTTTGGGAAGGCGACATGATTCCGTCGGAACTCATCCATCTGACGGCAGACGTGATCAAAGAGACATTCTTCGAGCCGGTCGCATTCAAGCCAAACTCAATTCGACAGGAGGAAGAGTCGGTAAAGCTCTCGGTTCTCGAACGCGTGCTACAGTCGGACATCTCGCGCAATCAGGAGTATGAGGCGTTAAATGTCGCGCGCGGGCTTGGGCGCATACACATCATCGACAAACTCGATGAGCACGTCGAGATCGGCTTTAACGAGATTGTCGTGCTCAATGAAGTGCCGATCACGCTCCCGCCCGTTGCGGGCGTAATCATCGCCAAACCTTCCACACCGCTTTCGCACGTCAATCTTCTTGCCAAAGGCTGGAATGTACCAAACGCTTATATCAAAAACGCGCACGAGCTTCTCAAACAATATGATGGTTGGTGGGTGAGTTTTGAGACCTTTCCTGACAAATACACAATCAAACGCGCCGATGTGAAAGAGATTGACGAGTATCAAAAACGACTCGCGGCGCGACATGACTTGATGACTCCGCGCTCAGACCTCTCCGTCAAACGACTCGCAGACCTTCGAGAGCAGCGAGCAAGAGTCGGTCACATCTACGGTGCGAAGTCGGCTAATCTGGGCGAAGTATTACGCGCGCGTCTGCCCGGCATCACCGTGCCGGACGGTTTTACCATTCCGGTCTTTTACTACGATCAATTTATCAAAGAGAACAATTTGGAAGAGCCGATCTACGAGATGATGAACGATCAGAAATTTGTTCACGATCCGGCCTTCCGCCGCGAGCGTCTCAAAGAAATGCGCGAGCGCATACAAGCAGGGAAGTTTAACGAACAGCTCAAGACCGCGTTGATTCGCAAGGTTCGTGCGGAGTATGCAGGCAAGGGACTGTTTGTACGCAGTTCCTCAAACGTCGAGGACTTGCCGAACTTTAGCGGCGCAGGTCTCTACGACACCGTGCCAAATGTGAAAGACGAGGAGAAACTTTTTGATGCGATCAAAACCGTCTGGGCCTCTCTGTGGAACTTTTCGGCCTACGAAGCGCGCGAGCGCGCGCACATCGATCACTCAAAGTCGTATATGGCGGTGCTGATTCAAGAAGGGGTCAATGCCGACAGCGCAGGCGTGATGATTACATCAGACCCTTACGACCGGTATAACCGCGACGCAATCTACATCAGCGCCAAACGCGGACTCGGCATCAAGGTGGTCGAAGGAAAACGCATCGCCGAACAGATCATCTATCGTCCGCTCTCGAACTCCGTTCAGGTTCTGACGCGCTCGGATGAAGACAGTCTTCTAACATTTGACGAGAGCGGCGGCGTAAAAGAAATTCCCATCTCGGGCGAGCGCGCCGTGTTGACCGACAGCATGGTGAGGCGTTTGGCGCAGGCGGCGCAGCGCGTTCGCAACCTTTTTCGCGGGCGCGAGCAGGATATCGAGTGGATATTCAAGGGCGGAAAGATTTACATCGTCCAGTCTCGACCATTTGTCTCTGGAAGCTTCAGTGAATGACAAAATCAAACTTGCTAACAATATTGTGTTTCGTCTGTGTGACGACAGTCTGTGCCTTCTCCGGGTGTGGCAATCAAGCATCCGATAGCGCAGGCAAGGACGGCAAAAGCGATGCAAACAAAACCAATGTCGCACAGAACAATTCTGTCTCAAATGAAAATCTTGACGCAATGATCGAGCGGCTTGAAAAGCAGGCCGAGAAAAGTCCTGGAGTCGATACTGTCAACGAGGCGCTGGCGAACGCATACGTGCGACGTGGCAACGCGCGGCGCACGGCGGGCGAGCTCAAAGACGCGCTTCAGGATTACCGCCGCGCACTCATTTTTGATGAGGACAATCTCGAAGCCCAACGCAGCATTGCAGAGCTGAGTTTGCAGGTTGAAGGAGAAAGAACAGGGGAATACGGCGAACCGGAACCGCCGCCGATCAGCCCAGGCGTGACTGCGCAAGATGAAGAAGCAGCATCGACTCCAAAACCGTCGCCTACTGCGAAAAAAAGGCCCTAAAAAAGATGTCCCACAGATTCTAGCTACAAAAAGCAAAACGGGCAGCCTCGTGACTGCCCGTAACATATTGAAACTGTTGATGGCCAGGGACGGAATCGAACCGCCGACACGCGGATTTTCAGTCCGCTGCTCTACCAACTGAGCTACCTGGCCGGAAATGCTTATGTCAGAAAGGAATGCAGTATAGGCACTTGCATGCGGTGTGTCAAACGGGTCTCAGCCCTTCCGTTTTTTGTCGATTTAGTCACAAAAAATCGTTGACAGTATTCCGCTCTGATGTATAATGCCGCTCGTTCAAGGTGTGCTGGTCGCCCAAACGCCAGCGTGTCCGACGGATAAACCACTTTGGATACAGTTTAAGTGCCCGCCAGTGCCAGCTCGAACGCCGATTGTGCCCCCCACAAACGCTACATTCGAGCTGGCACAGCTCTTTTCTACGGGCTTTTATCCCAAAAAAGCGGTCTCTTGCTCTGTGGGAGCTAAGAGACCGCTTTTAGTTTAGCTGTCGAATATTGGCTTTTTGCCCCGCGAAGTCGTGGACTTTTTAGACGAAGTTTTAGTCTTGTTTGAGACAGCCCGTGTTTTCTTCGCCGTGATCGGCTGAGCCGATACAGTGTCAGTGGCTTCAGTCTTAATCTCTTCGCTGCCGGTAATATTTGTGATGGCGGCAGCTGCGCTTTCAACAATGTCCGACACGCCTGCTGCAACATCAGCCGTAAAGTCGCGCACAGGCTGTGGAATAATCGTTCGAGAGGCTTGTTCGGTGGCCGAAGCAACGGCAGAAAGCGCTTGCGGCGTAGGCTCAGCCGGTTGTTCGGGATTCAATAGTGCGTCCCAACGATAACGCGTCTCGGTAGAAGGCTCTGCAAGCCGCTTAAAGACAATATCAGTCACGGCTTTTGTCACCCAACGATGATAAAACTCGCCGACTGAATGAATGTCCGCGTCAGGTGCAGGATTCATAAAGTCGATGGCGTAGGGGATGCCGTCTTTGATAGCGAATTCGCAGGTATTGATGTCGTAGCCGAGCGCACGACAGAGCTTGCGAACGTCGTTTGCTACGCGCTCGGCAAGTTCCGGCGTAAGATAATCTGGATTGTGTAGATACTGTTCGCCTGAGAGATACGGCTTTGACGGATCGTAGGGCATGATCATGACATCTTCCTGCCCGATGCAGTAGCAACGCACAAACTGTTCGTAGTCGATGCCCTCTTGAAGCGTCATGCAGAGCGTGCCGGTCTCGTCATAAACTTCCCAGAGATGTTCGAGCGAGCGAATCTTTGAGACGTTCTTCCAACCGCCGCCGTCGAACGGCTTGAGAAAGGCCGGAAACCCGACGTAATCGACAATGCCTTGCCAGTCGAGCGGAAATTCAAGATTACGCAAAGACTCGCTGACAATGCCTTCGATGTAGTCCTTCTGCGGCAGAAGAACCGTACGCGGGACGGCGACCCCCAGCTTTTCTGCAAGCGAGTAGTTGAAGAATTTATCGTCAGCCGACCACCAGAACGGATTGTTGATGATGATGGTTCCTTCAAGCGCCTGTCGTTTAAGATATGCACGATAGAAGGGAACCTCGTGCGAGATGCGATCAACGATAAGGTCGTAGGTGCGCTCTGCGTCGTGACGCACGCCGCCGATTTTGACGAACTCGGCGACGACTTCGCCCTCTCCGCGCTCGTTTATGCTGTCAATCAAGGCCTGCGGAAAAGTGCGCTCGCGCCCGACCAGAAGTCCAACTTTCTTCACGTCTTTCAAGTCCTTTCAGGAAAAATTACTGTCTTCAAGCGTCGAGCAAGCACCCATATGAAATATCCGGACACGGCTTGCGGTCTCACAGACGCTTTTTGAACGAGCTATGAAAACTGAGCACTCTACATTTTGACCATCGGGATTGTCAACGTAGCCTGCGGGCATCGTCGGCTAAACCTTTGGCATCAATAAATCTAACGCGGTCAGCTCTGTTCAGACGGGTTGGCTTGTGTATGTTACAATGCGCGGAAATTGCTGGCCGACCTCTCCTTGTGCGTCGCTCGTCCCAGCGCCGGTCGCTCAAATGGTTTCAGAAAATTTTTTATAGGGAGAATAATCGCAAGTGTTACGCAGCTTCAAGGCTTTTGCCCTCTCCGGCCTCTGTTGGGCCGCCCTTCTCTCGACGGGTTCACAAATAGGTGTTGCACAAGGGAAACAGGATCAGAAAAAGGGCGAGCCTGTTATTAATGCCGAAACGGTCGCTGAAACGGTGGTGCTGGTTTATGGTGGGCGGCCCGTTCTCGATCAGGTCAGACGCACAGCCGTCGAGCGCGGGCGCGTCTCACGCGCTGCTGCAGACGGTCCTGATCTTGAAATTTCTTACGAGAGATTTTTCAAGCGCGGTGAGACGATTGATAAAGATAAGATTCGTCTTGATCAAAAAAGGACGAACCTTGAATATTCGATCATCTATAACGACGGGCGCGTCTGGGGAATCATCAAGGGCACTTCCTTTACGCCGAGACAGGAAGAGTTGGCCGATTTTGATTCCAACCGTTATCACACAATTGAAAACCTTCTTCGTTACAAGGAGAACGGAGCCAAACTCAGCTTCGTTGGTAAAGATAGACAGAAGAACATAGACCTCTGGATGCTCGATTTGACGGATAGAGAGAATCGTCGGACGCGCTATTTTATCAGCTCGCAGACGGGCCGCATCCTCTGGCTCGAATATGAGGAAACCCCTCAGGGCGCAAACGCTCCCGTCAAGTTCAAGAAGACCTTTCATGATTACCGCATCGTGCAGAGCACGCGGCTGCCTTACCGCGTCGTGCTCTACGCCAACGACAAGAAATTACAGGAGACGCAGATCAACACCGTCACATACGGGGTGAAGATGGAAGACTCCGTTTTTAAGAATGAAGAGACCGGCAGCACTGGCGGGTTTTGATTTAATTTCAATCTTCTCATTTTCAAGTGAATTACAACTTGGGCGCTCACACGGCTTGAATAAACCGTTGTTGAGCGCCCAGCGCTTTTGTCTGCGATTGTCGTTGGATTGAAAGCCGCACGCTTGGACGCAGAAATGCGTCTCATGATAGTATCCGCGCCAATCGCCCAACAGCTTACATAATTCGCCTCGAACGGGCGCATGCAAAGTCGTTTAATAGTCCGCTTTCAGGAGTCTTAATTCAATGAACAACCCTCTTCGTGAAATTAACAGCCTTGGACAATCTATCTGGTACGACAACATTCGTCGCGCGATGATTACGGGCGGCGACCTGCAAAAAAAGATCGATGAAGACGACCTGCGCGGCGTAACTTCAAATCCGACAATTTTTGAGAAAGCCATCACCGGATCAACAGATTACGACGAACATTTGCATGAGCTTATTCAGTCAGGTCTCGGTGTAAATGAAATCTACGAAGAGCTTGTTACACGGGACATCGGAGAAGCCGCAGACATCCTCCGCCCCGTCTATGAACGGACGGACGCTTTGGACGGTTACATCAGCCTCGAAGTCAGCCCGCGTCTTGCGTACGACACGAAAGGGACTATTGACGAGGCTGAGCGTCTCTTCAAACGTTTGGGACGCAAGAACGTGATGATAAAGATTCCCGCTTCATCGGAGGGCATTCCGGCCATCGAGGAATCTATCTATCGCGGCGTAAACGTCAACATCACGATGATCTTTTCAATCGAGAACTACACGCAGGTCGCCGAAGCATTTATACGCGGACTTGAGCGCCGCCAGGCTGAAGGCAAAAGCGTTACCCACATTGCATCGGTCGCCAGCTTTTTCGTGTCGCGCGTTGATACGGCCATCGATGCGGCGCTCGAAGCTCGCGCGCGTAATTCTTCGGAAGAAAAGACGATCTATGAAGGCTTGCTCGGACGCGCGGGCGTGGCAAATGCAAAGCTCGCCTACGCTAAATTCAAAGAGATATTTTACGGCGAGCGTTTCGCTGCGCTGCGTGCGGCAGGCGCACAGGTGCAACGTCCTTTATGGGCTTCGACGGGAACAAAGAATCCGCGATATTCCGACACGCTTTACGTCGATAATCTGATCGCGCGCGAAACCGTCAACACTTTGCCGCCCGCAACCTATACGGCCGTGCGCGATCACGGAAAAGTTGCTCTCACAATTGAAGAAGGACTGGACGAAAGCCGCGCGCATTTCGCAAAGCTCGCAGAGATTGGCATCGATTACGACGAGGTGACGCAAAAGCTTCAAGCCGAAGGTCTCGCAGCGTTTGTCCAGTCGTTCGATTCGCTGATTGAATCAATCAATGCGAAGCGCGGCGCGATTGTCTCAGGCATCCACAAAAGATTACGGATGAATTTGGGCCGTGACGGCGAAGCGGTCGATTCAGCTCTTCTTGAAGCTGAGAAGGGAGGAGTCGTCAGACGGATTTGGCGCAAAGATGCGGCGCTCTGGAAGAGCGAAGGGCCGCACCAAAAAATCATATCCAACTCGCTCGGATGGCTCGACGTTGCAAACAAGATGAAGGGCGTGGCGGATGACGTAAAAGCCTTTGCCGAACGCGTGCGCGGCCCGCTCGGTTTTAAGCATGTCATGCTGTGCGGGATGGGAGGATCGTCTCTTTGTCCCGAAGTTTTGCGACGCACGTTTGGAAAGATCGAAGGCTATCCTGAGCTACTCGTCCTTGATTCAACCGACCCCGACACGCTCGCCTATTTTGAGCGACAAATAGATTTGCAAAGCACGCTTTTTATTATCGCTTCAAAATCGGGGACGACCACCGAGCCGCTCTCGTTCTATAAATACTGGTACGACCGCGTCTCCAGCGTTAAAGAGAATCCGGGTGAGAACTTTGTCGCCGTCACAGACCCCGGCACAAAAATGGAGGCGGACGCAACGCGCGACCGCTTTTTGAGAACCTTTCTCAATCCATCGGACATCGGCGGCCGCTACTCTGCGCTCTCATATTTCGGCATCGTGCCTGCGGCATTGATGGGTGTGGATATCGAAAAACTGCTCGAGCGCGCAGAGAGAGTTGTTCACGCGTGCGCATCGGTTGTGCCCGCGACGGAAAATCCCGGCGCACGGCTCGGCGCGGCCATCGCTGAATGTGCAAAGAGTGGGCGGGACAAGCTGACCGTTGTCGCGGACGCACGCATCGAGTCTTTCGGTTTATGGGTTGAGCAACTGATTGCAGAGAGCACTGGTAAAGAGGGGCGGGGAATCGTCCCCGTCGCGGGCGAACCGCTCGGCCCACCTTCGATTTATGGCGACGACCGACTGTTCCTCTCAATCTCGGTCGGAGAACTCGACGGCGAGACCGAAAAGCGACTCAAAGCGCTCGAAGCCGCCGGTCATCCTGTGATTTATCGAACGCTGACGGATGCTTACGATCTTGGCGAGGAATTTTTCCTCTGGGAATTTGCAACCGCCTTTGCGGGCCAACGCCTCGGCATCAACCCCTTCGATCAACCGAACGTGCAAGAATCGAAAGATGCAACCAAAGAGCTTTTAGACGGCTACAAGAGCGAAGGAAAATTGACCGGGCAAGAACCGGTGCTTCAAAACGATTCGCTCGCCGTTTTTGCCGACGACAAGACGCGCGCAGAGCTTTCGTCCAGTTCAATTCCTGATTTGATAAGAGCGCATCTGACGCGCGCTAAGCCGGGCGACTATATCGCGCTTCTCAACTACTTTGAGGAAACGCCCGAACACGACGAAGCGCTGCAAAAGATTCGCACAAGCTTGCGCGACACGACACTCTGCGCGACGACGACCGGCTACGGCCCGCGCTTTCTACATTCGACCGGGCAGCTTCACAAGGGCGGCCCTGATAGCGGCCTCTTTATCCAACTCACCGCCACAGACGCAATCGATCTTGCTGTCCCGGGCGAGCCTTATACCTTCAGCATACTCAAACAGGCGCAGGCGCAAGGCGACTTCCGTTCGCTCTCATCGCGTGACCGACGCGCGATTCGCATCGACCTCGGCGCAGACACGATTGGTGGCCTGCGCCGTCTCGAAGAGATTATGTCTGAAGTCCTACAGCGAAAGAACATGACCGGAGCTTAGAACACGAACAAATGTTTGCCGGCAAAATGAAGTTATCTTCTCTGCAGGTCGAAAGAATCCAAGTCTTGTGAACCAAGTCGATTCATCTGATCACACAAATCCTTTGCGCAAAGGGTTGCGGCTAGAGCGTGCGGCGGGGCCGTGCGCGGTCGTCATTTTTGGCGCATCGGGCGATCTTGCCAAGCGAAAGCTGATTCCGGCTCTTTACCGTCTTGTGCAACACAGGCTTCTGCCCGCAGAGTTTGCCATCGTCGGACTTGGCCGCACCGAGATGACCGATGAAGCGTTTCGCGCAAAGATGAAAGAGTCGCTTATTGAGTTTTCTGAAAGCGAGTCGCCCGACGAGGCAGTCTGGAATTCATTTGCGAGCGCCCTCCGCTTTCTTCCATCCGACATTCGCAATCCGGACGACTATCGAAAACTTGCCGCTCTACTCGAGGAGATCGACCGCGAGCGCGGCACCGGCGGCAATCGTCTCTTTTATCTCTCGCTCCCGCCCGAAGCATATTCTGAAACCATCAAACAACTTGGCGACGCAGGGCTGACAAAATCCGAGAAGGGATGGGTGCGCGTTATTGTCGAAAAGCCTTTCGGGACGAGTCTCGAGAGCGCGAAAACACTCAACAGCGAAATTCTCAAGCATCTCGATGAATCACAGGTCTTTCGCATCGATCATTATCTGGGCAAAGAGACCGTCCAGAATCTACTCGTCTTTCGCTTTGCCAACGGCATTTTCGAGCCGCTCTGGAATCGTCAATACATCGATCATGTTCAACTGACAAATGCGGAAACGGTCGGGGTCGAAGGACGCGGCGGCTACTACGAACAAGCGGGCGTGCTGCGCGACATGATTCAGAACCACGTCTTTCAAGTCCTCTCGCTCGTTGCAATGGAGCCGCCAGCTTCACTAAAGGCTAACGACGTGCGCGACGAAAAAGTTAAAGTCATGCATGCCGCGCGCGCGTTTACAAAAGATCGCATAAGCGAAGAATGCGTGCGCGGGCAGTACGGGCCGGGATCTGTCGCCGGAAAGAATGTCATCGGTTATCGAGAAGAACCCGGAGTCGCGCCTCGCTCGACGACAGAGACCTACGCGATGATTACGATGTTCTTTGACAATTGGCGTTGGGCTGGCGTGCCTTTCTACGTGCGTTCGGGCAAACGACTGACAAAGCGCGTTACGGAAATCGCCATCCAGTTTAAGGCCGCGCCGCACCAGCTCTTCGGCGATGCCATTGAGCAAACGACACCGAATCAGCTCATCATTCGCGTGCAGCCAGACGAAGGCATCACGATGCGTTTTGCCGCCAAAGTGCCGGGTCAGGCCACGCGCATACGCGATGTCAATATGGATTTTCGCTACGGCGCATCCTTCGGGATGCGTCTCGCTGAAGCTTACGAACGACTGATTCTTGACTGCATCCTCGGAGATTCGACTCTCTATGCACGACGCGACATGACCGAGCGCGGCTGGGAGATTGTTACGCCGATCATCGAAGAGTGGGCGAAGCAAAGCGAGGAGATTGATTTTCCAAATTACGAGGCCGGAACATGGGGGCCGCAAAGATCTTTCGATCTCCTTGAAAGATCAGGGCGCAGATGGCGCAGACCTTAATATTTCGTCGGATGATATTCGCGGTGCGGCGGATTTGTCCTCATTCGCAAAAAGAAAAGCATGCAGCGACAAGAGAGCATTGAGCGGAACGCGGACGGGGCCGGCCTCGATCTGGCGCGGCTTGAAAAAGAGCTGGCAACGCTGTGGTCAGAAGCGAGCGGAGAGGGCGAAACGGCGCAGGGCGTGATGCGCGCCTGCGTGCTCAATCTGGTTGTGTATGCCAGCGTCGATGATAATCGTGCAAATCTCGATACGCTGCTCGATGAAGTTTACGAGAGCAATCCCAGCCGGGCCATTCTGATAATTGCAGACCCTTCGAGCGAGACGGAAAGTCTCGATGCGTTTGTCTCGACGCGCTGTACTCTGTCAAGCAAAGGCGCAAAACAGGTTTGCGGCGAGCAAATTACAATCGAAGCCAAAGGCGCGGCAGTCTCGCGCGCGGCAAGCGCCATCGAGCCGATTCTTGTTCCAGACGTTCCGGTCTTTTTATGGTGGAAAGACATTCCACACTATGAAGACAAACTGTTCGAGCGTTTATTGCGCACGACCGACCGGCTGTTGATCGATTCATCCGCCTTTGATCATCCGGGCCGAGACCTTTTGCGTCTGTCAGAAGTTCTCTCCGAAAATCCGCATCACCTCGCATTCTCCGATCTCAATTGGGGGCGTTTGACGGCTTGGCGCTCGCTTGTCGCAGGCTTTTGGGATGTGGCGGAATACAAGTCTTACCTCGAACAAATTGAACGCGTCGAGATTACTTTTGATGAAGAATCGCAAAGGCAAGACCAAATCCCAGCCAGCGTAATTCTCATTGTGGGATGGCTCGCCTCAAGACTCGGCTGGGAGGTGGAGGTTGCCACGACGGCGCCGGATAAAAACCGCACTCGTTTCCACGTAGCGGATGCAATGGGGCGCGAAATTGAGATTGTCTTAAGCTCGCGCAAGCTGGCTTCCACAAATGAGAATGGATTACATTCAATAAACATTTTAACCGGCGCAGCACAGTTCTCAGTTGAGTTAAAACAGGGCGGCGACCAACTCGAGACGCTTTCAAAAATCGGCGACGGCGAAAGAATGGTCGGGCGGTTGCTGTCCTTTGAGGAACAGAGTGAAGGAAGGCGTTTGAGCGGCGAGCTATTTATCCGCACACGAGACCGCGTTTATGAGCAGGCTGTTGCTTGCGGCGGCGCGCTTCTTCGCCGTCTGGGCTTTGAATAGAGTTTCAAAAAGGAGAAGTTAAAACAGGTCAGATGATTATCGCCGGCGATATCGGGGGAACAAAGACAAACGTTGCGTTGTTCAGAGAGGGCGAAGGCTGCGGGCTTGATTCCGTCGCTCAAGAAAGTTATCCGAGCGCCGGATACAGCTCGCTCGAAGCAATCCTCAAAGAGTTCACCGCTCAACACCCATCTCAAATCACGCATGCGTGCTTTGGCGTGGCCGGCCCCGTCCAGGACGGATTCGTTGCCACGCCCAATCTGGTTTGGGACGTAAACGGAAAATCTATTGCTAAACAGCTCGGCCTCGCGCGCGTCAAGCTCATCAATGATCTTGAAGCGACCGCCTACGGCGTTGAATGTTTGCGCCCCGCACAAATCTTTACTTTAAACGAAGGGCATGGCGAGCGCACAGGGCATCGCGCGCTGATTGCCGCCGGAACGGGCTTGGGCATGGCCGGTCTTTTCTGGGACGGCAAACGCCACCGCCCGATTGCATCTGAGGGCGGGCACATCGATTTCGCGCCGCGCAACGAGCGCGAATATGAGCTTCTGAAATATATGCAGAAGAAGGTTGGCGGGCGCGTCAGCTACGAGCGCGTACTGTCGGGGCCGGGTCTGTTCGATATCTATGAGTTTCTCCGAGAGACTAACAAATCGGATGAACCGGCATGGTTATTGGAAGAGATTGAAGGCGGCGACCCGTCTGCCGCCGTTTCAAAAGCCGCATTGGAGGGCGCATCGCAGACAGCCTCTGAAGCGCTCGATCTCTTTGTCTCGATTTACGGCGCGGTGGCCGGAAACCTTGTGCTCCTTCTCAAACCCGATGGCGGTCTTTATGTCGGCGGCGGCATCGCACCGAAGATTCTCGAAAAGATGAAGGACGGCAGCTTTATGCGGGCTTATCTCGATAAAGGCCGCATGTCTTTCATCACACAGTCAACCCCCGTTCACATCATCCTCGACGATAAAACCGCGCTTCAGGGAGCAGCCGTCTGTGCCACGCTTGATGGAATTTGAAAACCTGTATGCGAACCGTGCCGGACATTCCGTGCGCTCAGATCTTTAGTGATGCAGACGAGCTGGCCGAGGCCGCCGCCGCGCGCTTTATCACACACGCAAAAGAGGCGCAGTCGGGTCGCTTCAGCGTTGCGCTCGCCGGAGGCACAACTCCGAGAAGAGTTTATCAGCTGCTCGCCGAAGAGAAATCGTCGGTTGATTGGACGCGGTGTCATCTATTCTTCGGCGACGAGAGATGCGTGCCGCCTGACGACCCTGATAGCAACTACCGGATGGCAAACGAATCGTTGCTTTCTCGCGTGGACTTACCAGCCGAAAACATCCACCGCATCAGAGGCGAGGGCGATGCAGTCGCCAATGCTCAAGTTTATGAAGACGAGCTGCGCGGGTATTTCGGATCGGTTGAGTGGCCCATCTTTGATCTCGTTCTGCTCGGCATGGGTGAAGACGCTCATACCGCATCGCTCTTCCCACATACACGGGCTTTAGCGGAACAATCAGCCTGGGTGGCAGCCAACTGGGTCGAAAAAATCGAAGCGTTTCGCATCACGCTTACCGCGCCCGCAATCAATCGCGCAAAGGAGATCATTTTTCTTGTGGCGGGAAGCTCGAAGGCTGTTGCCCTGAGAGATGTTCTCAAGGGCGAGCGCGACACAGATCGTTTGCCGGCGCAATTGATTTATACGTCCGCCGGAAATGTCAGTTGGTTTGTTGACGAAGCGGCGGCGGCGAAACTTTAAGACACTCTGATTTAACGTCGAGGAGATTTAATCATGTTGCCAAAAAAGATTGTCATTGGAAGCGACCATGCCGGTTTTGAAAGTAAGGAGCATGCCAGACGCGAGATCGAGAAGTTGGGGCTCGACGTTGTGGACAAGGGCACGGTCAATCAGGAGAGCGTAGATTACCCCGACTTTGGCGCTGCCGTCGGTCGTGCGGTCGCAACCGGCGAAGCCGAGCGAGGCGTGCTTTTATGCGGGTCGGGTATCGGCATCGCCATTGCCGCCAACAAAGTTCCCGGCGTGCGCGCCGCCGTCTGTTGGAACGAAGAGAGTGCTCGGCTCGCACGCGAGCACAACGACGCAAACGTTATCTGCATCGGCGCACGACTCATTGAGCCGGACCTGGCAGCACGCATGATTCGCATCTTTTTGGAGACGGATTTCGCGGGCGGTCGGCACACACAGCGCATCGAAAAAATCAAACAACTCGAAGCAGACTGCGGAAAATGATCTCTCGCAGCTACAAATTTTTTACCTCGAAAAAAGGCTGGCTCGATTCTTGACATAAAAGTAAGGTATCTCTAAAATGCTTTTGTTTCTTAGAGATAGCCTGAAGAACACGAATGAAACTCTCGGCACAGGAAGAATATGGATTGCGTTGTCTGCGTCAGCTTGCCGCACTTGGCGAGGGCGAGTATCTGACGCTTGGACAGGTGGCGGAGCGCGAGGGAATTTCGACGGCGAACGCTGGAAAACTTCTCTGGCTTTTGAACAAAGCCGGATTAGTTGTTTCCACACGCGGCACAAAGGGCGGTTATCGTCTGTCGCGGCCTGCTTCAGAGATTCGCTTAAACGAAGTCATCAAGGTGCTCGACGAGAACGCGCTTTCGAGCCATTGCCAGACCTATACGGGTCTGCTTGAGAGCTGCGTGCATACGGGCGATTGCGGCATTCGGCCCGTCATCGTCGAGCTGCATCACGTCGTCGAAAGCGCGCTTGCCGGTATAACGCTCGCGCAGCTTGTCGGCGACGAAGAGAAGGTCGATCAAAGGCTTCATCAGATTGAGGGTTTACAAGAGCGCACAGAACCAGCCGTCCGTAGATTTTAACGCGGCGCGGCGGATAAGAACGTCTCGGTTATCAGAAAGCTTCGCTTACGTTGAAGCGTTGAGGATTAGATGAGCAACATCGAACTGCTTGCCAACAAGGAATACAAATACGGCTTTGTCACGGACATCGAGTCGGACGTGATTCCAAAAGGAATCAATGAAGGCACGATTCGGCTGATCTCTGAAAAGAAGAATGAGCCGGAATGGATGTTAAATTTCAGGCTCAAGGCTTTTCAACAGTGGCTTCAGATGAAAGAGCCGAAGCACTGGCCTAACGTCTCTTATCCGGAAGTCAACTATCAGGACATCATCTATTACAGCGCCCCGAAGCTGAAGGCCAAGAAGGCGAGTCTCGACGAAGTTGACCCCGAGATGTTGAGGACGTTTGAGAAGCTCGGCATTCCTCTCTCCGAACAGAAGATGCTGGCCAACGTCGCCGTCGATGCCGTCTTTGATTCGGTCTCGGTCGCCACGACCTACAAAGAGAAGCTCAAAAAGCACGGCGTGATCTTCTGCTCTTTTACGGAAGCGATTCGTGATTACCCTGAGCTTATCAAGAAATATCTTGGTTCGGTGGTGCCTACAAACGACAACTATTTCGCCGCTCTCAACAGCGCCGTCTTCTCCGACGGGTCGTTCTGTTTTATCCCGAAGGGCGTGCGCTGTCCGATGGAGCTGTCAACCTATTTTCGCATCAACAACGCCGAGTCAGGCCAGTTTGAGCGCACGCTGATTGTCGCCGAAGAAGGCGCTTACGTTTCATATCTTGAAGGTTGTACGGCCCCACAGTTCGACAAAAACCAGTTGCATGCTGCTGTCGTTGAGCTCGTCGCTTTAGATGATGCGGCGATCAAATACTCAACCGTGCAGAATTGGTATGCGGGCGACGAAGAGGGGCGCGGCGGCATTTACAATTTCGTCACGAAGCGCGGCGCGTGTCGCGGGCGCAACTCAAAGATTTCCTGGACGCAGGTTGAGACCGGCTCGGCCATCACCTGGAAATATCCTTCGTGCATTCTGCAAGGCGAAAACTCCGTCGGCGAGTTTTATTCGGTCGCGCTGACAAATCATTTACAGCAAGCCGATACGGGCACAAAGATGATTCACATCGGCAAGAACACGCGCTCGACCATCATCTCGAAGGGCATCTCGGCGGGCCGCTCGAAAAATAGCTATCGCGGGCTGGTCAAAGTGTTGGGCGGCGCTGAAGGCGCGCGCAACTATACGCAGTGTGACTCGATGCTCATCGGCTCGAAATCGAGCGCCAACACGTTTCCCTATATCGAGGTGATGAACAACACGGCGCGCGTCGAGCACGAGGCGACCACCTCGCGCATCAGCGAGGAGCAGCTTTTCTATTTGCAGCAGCGCGGTATTTCGCAGGAGGATGCTGTCTCGCTCATCATCAACGGTTTTTGCAAGGCGGTCTTCCGCGAATTGCCGATGGAGTTTGCCGTCGAAGCGACGCGTCTGCTAGGGCTGAAGCTTGAAGGAAGCGTCGGCTAAGGGGTCTGTCTGTGCTGGAAATGCGTCTCACGATTATCTATCAACAGATGGAGGGTTTGGTTCAGGCTTCCGTCGTAGAGCTTCCGGGCGCTATTTCCCTCGGTAAGACGCGCGAGGAAGCGAGAGCCAATCTAGCCGAAGCCATCGAGATGGTTTTAGAAGGCAATCGTTTGATTTGTGGCGAATCAGATGGCGAACGTGAACAAATAGAATTTCATGCGGCATGAAGCGGCGTGAACTCATTCGTCATCCTGAAGCGCATGGCTGCGAGTTTGTTCGAGAGGGCAAAGAGCACACGCTCTATATAAACCGGCAGACGAAGAAAGCCACAGCCGTTCCGCGTCACCGTGAGATACCGGTGGGAACTGCGCGCGCAATCTGCTGCGCTCTCGGAATTCCCGCACCCTGATGCGGTAAAACGAGCGCATAAGTAAGCGCGATAATTGAGAAGACTTCTGATAATCAAGACTGAGGAGCGACAGGTGTTAGAGATTCATAATTTACATGCGACCATCAATGGAAATGAGATTTTGCGCGGCATCGATCTGAAGATAAATCGCGGAGAAGTGCATGCCATCATGGGCCCCAACGGGTCTGGAAAATCCACGCTGGCAAAAATTCTGGCGGGGCATCCTGCTTACGAGATAACGGCGGGCGAAGTGGTCTACAAGGGCAAAAATTTGCTTGAGATGGAGCCCGACGTGCGCGCCAAAGAGGGCGTTTTTATGGCCTTTCAGTATCCGGTCGAAGTGCCGGGCGTGTCGAACGCGCAGTTTCTTCGCATGGCCTATAACGAAAAACGCAAGTATGCAAACGAAGAAGAACTCGACCCGCTTGAGTTCAAAGACCTGCTTGCCGAGCGCGCAAAAATTGTCGAGATGGACGCGAGCTTTATGAACCGCTCGGTCAACGAAGGTTTTTCGGGCGGCGAAAAGAAGCGCAACGAGATTTTGCAGATGGCCGTGCTTGAACCGAAGCTGGCGATACTCGATGAGACCGATTCCGGTCTCGACATCGATGCTTTGCGCGTTGTTTCAGAGGGCGTGAATCGCCTGCGCACGGAAGAGAACGCAGTCGTTTTGGTCACACACTACCAACGACTTCTCAACTACATCATCCCTGACTTCGTTCACGTTCTCTACAAGGGGCGCATCGTCCGCTCGGGCGGCAAAGAGCTTGCTCTCGAACTCGAAGAGAAGGGCTATGATTGGATCAAAGAAGCTGTCAGCAGTCAGCAATCAGTTGCCAGCTTATAAACTTAACGCATTTGGTTCGGGTAAATGTTGATTGCTAAAAGCTAAAAAATGATGTCACAAGTAGTTAAAGAGAAAAGTTTATATTCTGACTTCTTTCTCAAGCAGAACGAGAGCGCGGAGAGCGACGCGCCCGGCTGGCTTGTCTCTTTACGAGAGAGAGCGTTTGAGAGATTCGAGCAGCGCGGTTTTCCAACAACTGACGAAGAAGATTGGAAATATACGAACGTCTCGACGCTTGCACGCGCAGGTTTTCCTCCTGCTACGACAACCGACACCGAGACTGTTGACCGTCGAATTGTCGAGTCGTTCGTCAACAAGGAGTCGCTTGAGAGTCGCCTGATTTTTATTGATGGCTTTCTTCAAACTTCGCTCTCGTCGTTTGAAGGCGTCGCAGAGAATGTCACAATCTCCGACCTGCTGACGGCTTCTCGCGGCGAGTTTGCGGAAAAAATACGCGAGAAATTGTCGGACGACGATAATAGCGGGAAAGATTCTTTTCATGATTTGAGTACGGCTTTTCTCGCAAGCGGAGCCTTCATACATATCGGCGCAAACGTCAGGGTAGAATCGCCGATTCAACTTCTGTTTCTCTCGACGGCAAAAGAACACGCAGCTTTTCCGCGCGTACTCGTCATTGCCGAAGCAAACAGCTCTCTGACACTGATTGAGAGCTATGCCGCGCTAGGCGAAGGAGATTACTTTACCAACGCCGTTGTGGAAACATACCTCGGTGAGGGCGCGCGGCTTAATCACTACAAAGTGCAGACCGAAGGCGAAGGCGCTTATCACGTTTCCTCCACCAAAGCACGAATCGCGCGCGGCGGCTCGTATGATTTGACTTCGATTAATCTCGGCGCGCGTCTTTCGCGACACAATATCGAAGTGAGCATGAGCGAAGAGGGCGGCGAGTGCTGGGTTGATGGTCTTTATCTGCTTGGCGACGGCCAGCATCACGATACGCATTCGCTCATCGATCACCTTGTCCCGCGCTGTCAGAGCCATCAGAACTACAAAGGCATACTCGACGGCCGCTCGCGCGCAGTTTTTAACGGTCGCGTCTTCGTCCATCCGGACGCGCAGCAGACAGATGCTTTCCAGAGCAATAAAAACCTGCTGCTATCTCCAGACGCGCGCGTTGATACAAAGCCGCAGCTTGAAATCTTTGCTGACGACGTAAAATGCGCTCACGGCGCAACCGTCGGACAACTCGAAGAAGAGGAGCTTTTCTATCTTGTTAGTCGAGGCTTAAGTCCGCAGATTGCGCGAAACCTTCTGACCTACGGGTTTGCCGAAGAGATAGTCGGAAAGATCAAAGTCGATTCGATTAGAAAGCAGCTTGACGAAGCGATTCTTAATCGTCTTCATGCCGATTTTGGAGCTTAAAAGAGAAGATGTCTGCTACCGAAATACAGATTCATAACGAGACGGGCGCGAAAGCGTTCGATGTCGAGCGCATACGCAAAGACTTTCCCGTGCTCGGCCAAACCGTCAACGGCAAGCCGCTTACTTATCTCGACAACGCGGCCTCTGCACAAGTCCCGCAGATCGTCGTTGATCGAGGCGCAAAGTATCTGCGCGAAGAACACTCGAACATCCATCGCGGCGTGCATTATCTGAGTCAGCGCGCAACAACTGCTTACGAAGGCGCGCGCGAGAAGGTCAAGCGTTTTATCAACGCGCGAGAGTCGCGCGAATGCATCTTCACGCGCGGCTGCACGGAAGGCGTGAACCTCGTCATGTACGCCTACGGTCGCAAAGTTGTCGGGGCAGGCGACGAGATCATCGTCTCCGAAATGGAGCACCACTCAAACATCGTCCCCTGGCAGATGCTTTGTGAGGAGAAGGGCGCGCGCCTGCGCGTCATTCCGATGAACGACGCGGGCGAGCTTCTTATTGACGAATACGAAACGCTTCTCAACGAGCGGACGCGGCTCGTCTGCGTCAATCACATCTCAAACGCGCTCGGCACGATCAATCCCGTCAAAGAGATTACCGAAATTGCGCACAAACAGGGCGTGCCTGTTTTGATCGACGGCGCGCAGGGCGCTCCGCATTTAACAATCGACGTGCAAGAGATTGGTTGCGATTTCTATATCATTTCGGGTCACAAGATGTTTGGGCCGACGGGGAGCGGCGTTGTCTATGGCCGCGCGCAGTTGCTCGAGCAGA
>CBDUCU010000011.1:0-19133 GCA_965365725.1 uncultured bacterium
GGCGCGCAGGGAGATAATGAGGACACAGATCTGCTCGATGCCGAGTCGCTCTACCAAACGCTCGAAAACGAAGTTGTGCCCGCTTACTACGAGCGCGACGAGCGCGGCATACCGCTTCGTTGGGTCGAGATGATGCGACGCGCCATCCAGACGCTTGCGCCCGCTTTCAACAGCGACCGCATGGTGCAAGATTACGCCAAGAAAATTTACGCGCATACAACGAGCGGCGGCTTTAACGGTTAGAACATCTCGGCCATTGCCGCGAAGCATTGTCTTTCTCTTAGTTTGCTTTAGCGTAGCGCGCGAGCACGAATAAACGGATACGCCTTCATTCATGATTGAATGAAGGCGTATCCGTTTTTTGTATTATTGCGCGGCTGGCGTGACGGAGAGGGCGAAACATGTTCAGTCGCAGCCCGCGCTAACTACTAAATCCTTCAAATCTCAGGGCGCTCAGTTCTCCGACTGCAAAGCCGCGTGATAAACTCACAAATTGTCGGGAGAGGGAGTTCCAACGCAAGCAAAATTCCAGTGCTTCCTCGAACGAAAAATATTTATCAATTGTCATGAGCCTGACGAAGAACTGCCCCACCTGTAAACAAACTTACGACCAGACGCAAAGCTTCTGTCCGCGCGACGGCGAGGTGCTTCAAGAGTCGCATGATGAGCTGGTCGGTCAAGTGCTCGACGGCAAATACGTGGTCGAAGAATTTCTGGCGCAGGGCGGCATGGGCGCAGTCTATCGCGCGCGTCACATCCTTTTGGGCGACCGCGTCGTTATCAAGACTTTGAAATCAGAGATGCGCGGCAACGCCGAATGGCTACGTCGCTTTCAACGCGAGGGGCGTGCGGCGCGCGCCTTCCGTCATCCAAACGCTGTCACCGTCTATGACCTGAGCACGGCCTCCGACGGTCGTCTCATCTACATGGTGATGGAGTTTGTCGAGGGAACAACGCTGAGCGAAGAGCTGCGCGCATATGGAGCTTTCGAGCCGGAATTGGTCGTCGCTATTCTCAGTCCAGTCGCCAACGTGCTCGATGCTGCGCACGCGCGCGGCGTCGTCCACCGCGACCTCAAACCCGAAAACGTCATGCTCGGCGTGGCCGACGACGGCAGCCGTTTTGTCAAAGTGCTCGATTTAGGCATCGCCAAGATGCTCGGTGCAGACGTGCAGAGCGGTGAAGCCACATCGCTTACGGTTGCGGGTCAGCTTCTCGGCACGCCTTACTATATGTCGCCCGAACAATGGGGCGAATTGGCGCGCGACGGGCGCGCAGAGATCGACGGGCGAGCAGACATCTACAGTCTCGCCGTCATTGCCTTCGAGTTGTTGACGGGCCGCCGCCCGCTCGATGGTCAGACCATCCCTGAGCTGAGACAGGCGCATGTCACCGCGCCGCCGCCTTCGGTCAGAAGTTTTGCTCCGAGCGTTCCCATCGAATTTGATCTCGCCGTTTCGCGCGCGATGTCAAAAGACAGAAACGACCGGCCCACGACCGCAGGCGAGTTTATCTCTGAACTGCGGGCTGCGCTGCAACATGCTGCCGAGCGTACCCCGACGCTACCTCTCACCGACGACGCTTCTGACGCAAATAGAATCGTTGACAACAGGCGCGGAGGTGAAACTGACGCAGGAAATGCTTTGGGCGCGCGACCGACATCAGCTCCGGCGCAGGCGGCGGAGACAATCATCCAAGACGGGCGCGAAGAATTCGCGGGACGCGGCGACACATCTGCGCAGACGCGCGAGCCTTCGACCGGCGCAGTCAATCTCTGGATCTCAACCGAGTCGGACGGCGGCGCAGATGCGCTTCCGATGACGTCTTCGGAAGATAAGCACCGACAAGTTGAGACGCGCTCTCAAAGGCAATCGGGCGAAGCGCGAAAGTCGCAGGCGAGCGCTGTCGCTGCGACGAGTCAGACACGCGGGTCGGGCAAGCTTTTGATTGCGGGCGCGGCTGTTTTTGCGCTCCTGATTGTGACTGCGCTGGGGGCTTTGCTCGCGTGGAATCAGTTCGGCGCGGCGGCTGAGACGGAAAAGAACGAGGCGACAGCGCGCACCGGCGCAGATGTCGGTGAAACAAACCGAGTTGCCGAACCGCCTGTTGCAGCCGTGCCGCCTGCGGCGGCGAAAGTTGAGAGCCTCGCTTATTGGGTTGAGTCTTTTGGTGTGTCCGGGACTGAAGCGCCGAAGCGTCTGGCTGAGGAGTCTCTGACGCTTTCGTCCGGCGAATATTTTCAGTTTCACTTTGTAGCGCGCGAACGGGGTTATCTCTATATTGTCGGCCCGGGCGACGGCAACGCACCCACGCTCTTTCTCGGCGCGCAGGGAGGCGGAGCACTAAAGACGAATCAACTCGCCGCCGGCGCAAACTTTGCGTTTCCATTTGGAGAGAGCGGCGCGTTGCGGCTTGATCGCAACGCAGGCACGGAAGATTATACGGTGATCTTTTCGCCGGTTCCGCTCACCGAACCAGCCGCGCTCTCAAAGAAAGTTCCTTACACGCTCAAGCCGGACGAGCTAAAGGCGATTGAAGAGCTTCGCCTTCGACAAAAATCTTCGTCGCCAGAACTGAGCGTCGGCGACGTTGCTGATGGGAGACGCGTCAACGTCCTTGTACCGCAAACACGCGACGCGACGCTCCCTGTTGTCTTTGATATACGCATCGAGCACAGATAGATTTTTTTACGAGCCACACGTCACTCTGACGTACAAGCGAGGAGATTAAGACATGCGCCAAAGAGTCGCTTCTCTGATTGTTTTCTGGATCGGCCTTCTTTTGACGAATCAGTTCGTCTGCGTTGCGCAGCAAGAAACGCCGCAGGATGAAACGGTCGTCACGCGCGGCGCATTCTTCGCATCGCGTCCGCAGCGCGCGGGCGAGAGCCGGCAGCAGAAATCTCAGAACAAGCAATCAGGAGCGGCGACGGCCGGAAGATCGAAACAATCTTCGAACACAAACAAGTCAAAGAGCCTGCCGTCTTCTGCAACGACCGCTTCAAAGAATACGCCCGCTTCAAAAAACAAATCGGTTGCACCTGAGACAGGCGAAAATCCGCCCCCGCAGAACAATTCAACAGCGTCTTCGTCTTCGACACCGATGTCGTCAACCGCAGAAGGCGCAACGATAACGAAGGCGGCTGCTGTATCTTCCGATGCAATCGGACTTGGTTATACGCTCTACTTGAAAGATGCATCAGGGGGCGCGGTGCGGGTGGAAACAAACCGCGAGTTTACAGCGGGCGATGAGATTCGTATTGCGCTTGAGACAAACACGGACGGCTATCTCTATGTCTTTCACACAGAGGATGGCAGCAGCCCTCAAATGCTCTATCCGCACGCGCGTCTCAATGCGGGCGACAACCTTGTCGCGGCGCACACGCTCAAGCAGGTTCCGCCTTCTCTCAATGATTGGTTTGCGTTTGATGCAAGACCTGCGGTCGAGCGTCTCTACGTCGTTGTCTCGCGTCGCCCGCTTGAAGGCGTGCTCGCAGGCTCTGATCTCGTCAAATATTGTGCAGCCCGGGGCGAAGACTGTTTCTGGAAGCCAAGCGCATCTGTCTGGGCGCAAATCGATCGTGAGACGACGACGGGCCGCGTGCTTTTGGCAAAGCTCGATGAGAACATCGGTACGACCCAAACGGCAGTAGAAGGCGCGGCGCTCACGCGCGGAATCAAGTTGAGTAAATCCGACCCCGCACCCTCGATCATCAAGATGAACGCCTCGCCCGGCTCATCAATGCTTGTCACGACGATCGATCTCGTCCACAAGTGACAACGCAGATTTATCTTTACGCTTCGGGAATAAAAATCATGAAAGCATTCGTGCGCCTTGTTTTTGTCTTTACGCTTGCGCTCATCTCTCTTCTTTCACCGTCAGCATCAACGGGCATCGCTCGCAAAGCGTCTGATGATGCATCGGGCCAGACTAAGCAGCAGCCAGTTACTGCTTCGGCGAACGCGGTCAGGGAACTTGACGAGGGGCGCACGCTTTTGCGTCGCGGGCGTACGGCAGAAGCTTTGATTCGGCTGGAGGCGGCGCTCAAGATGTTTCGTCAGGCGGGAAACCGCTCGGGCGAAGCGGCGGCGCACGATCTTTTGGGCGAGCTTTATGAGTTGCAGGGGCAATACGAGGTAGCGCTTGAGCATTATCGCGCGGCGCACAAAATCTTTGTCGAAGCGGCCGCGCTTGTTGACTCGGCGCGCGATGCGGCCTCGAGCGCTGCTTCAAGAATCCCTTTGGGGATGGCTTCAAGTGCGACGCGTCTCGTCATTAACTTCGACGCGTATCATGCCAACCTGATGCTCTCAAAAATCGGGCAGATGCTCTATCGTCAGGGACGCATAAACGATGCGCGCGTAGTCTTTTCTGAAATGAGAGTTGAGCGGCCCGATCCGGGTCTTCTAGGCAATCCGAAAAAGGGTCTCGGTCGAATGCTCGGCGGGCTCAGCGGGCTCGGCTCTGCGCGACCAACCATCGACGCACCGACCGACGCGCTCAGCGCAGCACGCTCAATCAAAGAGCGTTTTGAGATTTACCACCGCACGATCATTTACGCGACCTACGAGATTGGTCTGGGTCGCATCGCTTATCACGAAAAAAACGTTGACGGCGCGCGCATGCATTTTCAGAACGCGCTCGAAGCGACAAAGGGCGAACTGCCTTTTATCGGCGATTTAGGTCAATCGCGTCGGTTCCGCGCCGCCGCGCGCACGGGCCTTGCCGACGTTGCTCTGATGCAAGAGCGTTATCCCGACGCGGTCAAGCTGTATCAGGAGGCGGCAAAGGGCGCGGAGAAAGATAAGCGGCTCGATCTGATGTGGCCCGCGCAGCGCGGCATTGGGCGTGGACGCTGGCTACAGGCCGCAAACGAGCGCGACGCGAAAAAGGCCGAACGCATCAGACAGGAATCGCTTGCGGCTTACCGCGAGGCGCTCAAGACCATCGAAGCGATTCGACAGGGAAGCATCCGCGCCGATGAAGCGCGCACGACCTTTCTGGCGACGACAAAAGAGGTCTTTGACGAAGCGACCGCCGCGCTTGCCGAAACGGCGTTGATGAGCGGCGCAAACGGCGCTCCGCTCGAAGGCCGCGCGCTCGAATATGCAATCCAGGCTTTCCGCGCGACCGAGCAGGGACGCGCGCGTTCGTTGCTCGATCTGTTGAGCGAATCAGGCGGACAGATAACGGAAGGCGTGCCGCCCGAGCTGCTTGAACGCAAACGCGAAAATCTCGATCTGCAAAATGAGATTGCGTCGCAACTCACAGGAGTCAACGTGTCAAATGAAGCGCCGACAAAATCGGTAGAAGATTTGGAGCGCGAGCTTGACAGGCTTCAGACGGAGTTTGACGCAATCGAAAATCAGATTAGGGCGGCAAGCCCGCGCTATGCGGCGCTGACGGCTGCGCAACCCGTCTCGCTCGCTGAAGTTCAGCGCGACCTGCTCGACGAGGGAACTGCTCTGCTCGAATACATGCTTGGCGAAGACGCTTCGTATCTGTGGGTCGTCGTCAAAGACAAGGCCGCGCTCTACAGACTTCCCGCCCGCAACGTAATCAGCAAACAGGTTGCAGAGGTGCGCGATCAAATCGTTCCCGTCTCGCTTCGCCGCTCGCTCGTCGAAGTCGGTGCAACTGGCGCAGCGCGCATTGCTAGTACTACACCAACAACTACGGCGGGCAACGCGCAGAGCTTTGCGGCGGCTTCTCATTCGCTCTACAAAACGATCTTTGAGCCTGCCGCCGCACTCGTCGGCGCTCGCCGCATAGTGGTAGCGGCAGACGGAGCGCTTTCTTATATCCCGTTTGAAGCGCTCATTGCTTCGACTGCGACGGGCGCGGACTATTCATCTTTAAGTTACCTCATCAAGAGCAACGAGATTGTCTACACTCCGTCGGCCTCGGTCGTCGCGGCGATACGCAAGAACGCGACGGCGAGCGACAATCAATCAGGCTCAATCCTTCTGGTCGCCGATCCGGTCTTCGACCCGAATGATCCGCGCACGCGCGCCGCCAAACCCGCTTCCGCAGGCATGGCAAATCTCGCTGACAACACGCGCGGTCTGACGCTCAAAAGCGCGGTTGCCGATGTGTCGAATAGCACGGCCAAGCCGTCGGAAAGTTTCAAGCTTGCGCGTTTGGCAGGCACGCGCGCGGAGGCCGAACAGGTGGCCGCGACCGCGCGCACGGCAGGTCTTAAACCAGACCTCTGGCTCGATTTCGAAGCGAGCGAAGAGAATGCATCCGGGCGAGATTTGTCGGGCTATCGTTTTATCCATTTCGCCACGCACGGATTGCTCAATACCGAGCGACCGCAGTTTACAGGACTTGTGCTGACGCTTGTCGGCAATCGCGAGCGCGACGGATTCCTGCGTACGGACGAAGTCTTCAACCTGCGTCTGGGTCGCCCTCTGATTATTCTTTCGGCGTGCGAGACGGGTTTGGGGCGCGAACGTCGCGGCGAGGGCATCATTGGATTGACGCGCGCTTTTATGTATGCGGGCGCGCCGACCGTCGCCGTTACGCTCTGGTCTGTTGCAGACCGTCCGACGGCAGAACTGATGTCGGATTTCTATAAACGTCTTCTTGCAAAAGAGAGACCGTCGAGCGCGCCGTCGGCTCTGCGCGAGGCGCGTCTTCAGATGATCGCCGGTAAAAAATATGCCGCGCCGTTCTACTGGTCTCCATTTGTGCTCGCGGGCGAATGGCGTTAATGCGACGCGAGTTTGTCGCGCCTTCAAGCTTCGGCTAATATCGACACAGACTGAACTCAAAAAATATCCGGGAAGGGTGCGATCGATGAGCGAGCACTTGGTTTTGGTTGAAAACCGTGAGGGACTTGAGACTCTTTTCGCGCGTTCAAATGATGGGCCGGTGCTCATCTTCAAACACAGCCTGACTTGCCCTATCAGCTCCGCCGCCTATTCGGAGATAAAGAAGATCAAAAGCGAGGTCGCGCTGGTCGTCGTGCAAAAAGCGCGCGACATTTCACGCGAAATCGAAACGCGCACGGGCGTGCGTCACGAGTCGCCACAGGCGATTGTCCTGCGCGATGGTCGCGCCGTCTGGTCTGATTCGCATTGGGGCGTGACGGCCGAAAGGGTCGGGCAAGCTCTACGCGATGCCGAACGATCAAGCGCACGCAAAGAGGACGCAACGACCACTTAAGCTTAGGGATTCTCAAAGCAAGCTATTGTTCGGAACTGCTGACTGCTGTTTTCTTCAGAATATATGCCCGACACCATGCCGAGACGCGGCCCTGAAATCGAGCCGCGCGAGATCATGCAGGACGGCGACCACGCGCTGACAATCAAATGGGGCGATGCGCGCCAGTGTCGTTACCGCGCAGCCGACCTGCGTCGCGCATGTCCCTGCGCGCAATGCGTTAACGAATGGACGGGCGAGCGCGTGCTCGACCCGGCAACCGTTCCCGAAGATCTCGCTATCGCCGATCTGGGGCTTGTCGGTCGCTATGCCGTCAACTTTCGTTGGTCTGACCATCACGATGCGGGCATCTACAGTTTTCGTTATCTCCGCGAGTTGTGCGAGGCACAAACAAGTGATGAGTAATGAGTAATGAGTAATGAGTGATGAGTAGTGAGTAAGAACTTGTCTTTACTCATCACTCGTCACTCATCACTCGTTACTCATCGCTAATCACTTAATCATTATGAAAAAAATTCTCATTGTTGAAGATGACGACGTGATGCGCGAGTTAATCCAGTTGACGCTTGAGCGGCAGGGCTACGAGGTTGATACGGCTTGCGACGGGTTGGAGGGTTATGATCTGGCTGTCAATCGTCGGCCTGATCTGATTGTGACCGACATTCAGATGCCTTCGGCTGACGGCGCGCATCTCGTCCGGCGCGTGCGCGATACGCCGGAGATAGCCGTCACGCCTATTGTCATCACGACGGGGACGGGATTTGGCAACGCTGCTTTTACGCTCTCGCAAGGGGCGGATGCTTTTGAGCCGAAGCCCATCGACCCCGCCTCGCTTATCGAAACCGTTCGTCGTCTTCTGGCTTGAGACAAATTTTTCGGCAATAATGGCCCGACACAAGTTAAACGCAAAATTTTTATCAAGGTGGTAACGAATGACCGAGGCCGTCGGCTGGATTAGCTCTTTCATACTTGTTCTGACGATTGCGAAGCAGGTCTATAAGCAGTGGAAGGAAGGTTCGAGCGAGGGAGTTTCGCGTTGGCTCTTTGTCGGGCAGATGGCGGCCTCGCTTGGATTTACAGTCTATAGCTGGTTGGTCGGCAACTGGGTCTTCGTCGTCACCAATGCCGTCATGTTACTCAACGGCCTCGCCGGTCTGCTCATTGTCCTTCATCATCGAAGGCGCGAGCAAAAGGCCTGAAGGCTGTCAGTTGTCCATTGTCCATTGTGTTTGATTGGTCAACTCGTGGCTGACGATGATGGAATTCAAGAGGGCATGAAAAACAACTGACGACGGGCAACTGACAACGGACAAATTTCTATGAATGAACGCGATTTCTTTGACGAGAAGCAGGAGCTAAAACGGGCAAGCTACAGTTGCCCGCATTGCCGCGAGCGCGGCGATTACGAGGTGCGTTGGCTCAGGCGCACGAAGAAAAAACAGTTGCCGCGCGGGGCGGGCGAACAAGACCGCGCGCGTTTTCAGAAGTCGCGCGATTACATGGTGCGCGTCGATGACGTTCTGGTCTGTAAAAACATGCGTTGTCGTCGCCGCTTCGACATTCCCAACATGCAGACGGTTGTTTTTATCTGAATAAATCATTTTTTCTGAATAAATCAAAGGAGAAGATTTCAAGATGGATGAGCTCATCAAACAGGTTGCGGAACGCACAGGCTTGGGCGAGGACAAGGCGCGGACGGCTGTCGAGACGGTCGTCGGTTTCTTAAAGGAGCGTCTGCCCTCTCCGATTGCCGGTCAGGTCGATTCGGTTTTAGGTGGCGGAGCAGCAGCAGCAGGAGGAGGCTCGGTCACGGATCGCGCGGGCGATGTGTTGGGCGGGCTCGGAGGGATGTTTGGCAAGAAAGAATAGGCAGGAAAATTCAAACAGATAACTTGCGCAAAGGAGTTGCCAAACGGGGCAACTCTTTTTTTGTTGTGGGAAGCCACAGCCCGCAGATGCGGGCAACAACTATCGTCTTTGTTGGCTGTCTCCTCGTCGCGGCTCGAAGAATGCGGCTAATCTCTCATGGTCGGTTATTCAGTCGTTGACAAAGGATGGCAACAAAAATGCGCATATACGTTCGTTTCATCATCTTCACAATCGCGCTGCTCTTAGGTCTGGGCGTGTGGTACACGCTTGCGCGCGCGCAAACCCCTTCTCGCACGACGACTAATACCAACATCAACGGCAATATCAACGCGCATCATGATGCGAACGCAAACGCAGGCGCACACACGTGGACGCAGATGAACGGCAATATGTCCGCAACGATGAATAGGTCGTCTGCACAAAATGGGGCGTATGCGTCGGTGGACGAAGACCAAGTTGAGGATGCGCCTGCGACAGTCACGCTCAGCCTGCCAAAAAGCTTGTGGGGCTATGCAACATTGCAGAAGCTTAGATTGCGGAGTGCGCCCGCAGGCAACGCTACGGTCGTCGAAACGATTGAGCTGATGGATTACGAGGGGGCGGAGATTCTCGCAACGACGCGAGATTATTTGCATGTCAAATTTAGCGCCAACGCACAAGCCGAAGGTGGAACCAGAGAGCGCGATTCGAAAGGCTGGGTTGAGTGGGGCGAAGTGCAGTCGCCGATAAATGCAATTGTGCTCGATGCGGGCACGGGCGAGGTGGTCGCACGCATTCCGCTCGATTCAGGTCTTGCCTCCGCCGCTTTTTCTGAGGATGGAAAGCGCGTCATATTTTATGCAGGTTACGGACAGGGCGCGCATGGTGAGGGCTCGACGAGCGCCGTCGAGTTTGACGCGGAGACGTTCAAACCACTGCGCACGATTGAGACGACTGCTGCAAATGGATTCGCCGCCTTCTCATTCGACGGCGAAGACATACACGCCATCACACAACAGACGACCTACACAGAGCACAGCGAAACCTCCGCGTTGCGACATTTCCGCATCGACGGCGAAAAGGTCGAAGAGATCGGCGCAAATCAAACAGCGACACGGATCAAAGGGCGCTTTGTCGTCTCACCCGATGCACGGACTGCGTTAATCTTTCATCGAAATGAACACAACTCGACAGCCGGGCGGGTGGATGTAATTGATCTGAAAACGCTCGGTTTACGCAACAGCTTCGAGATTCCACACGGTGGAAACGACACGGGTTGGCCGGGCGAGCACGCCTTGAGCCGCGACGCGTCGGAGCTTTATTTTATGGGAACGAACGGCGACACGATCAGCGTCTTTAACACGACGACAGGCAGACGAGTGAGAAAGATGCGCCTGCGCGTTTCTGAAAACGTCGGATGGGGTTTATGGCCGGACGGCATCCTCTCTGATGCAGTTCTTTTAAAACGCTGGATGACGAAAGACGACAGCGAAGAGTCAGTCTCAGAATCGTTCTGGCTTAACGCAGCCGGGGAGCAAAGAGCTGCCGGGTCTGGCATCGACAACGTGATAGAAGCGGGCGGCACACTCTATGCCGTCAACGACGAGGCGACAATCTTCTTCAAGCTCGACGGCGAAAAGCACGTGAGCGAGAAAATTAGGATTGAGCGTCGAGAACTCGACAAAGATAAACCTGAGGGCAACGGACAGCGCGTCTTTAATCTCGCAGCCAGTCCTGACGGCAAGCGTATCATCATCTTTATCGGTGAAATGGACGGCTGTTGATAAAGCGCGTGAACTGAGGGCATTCGATATCATAAGATAAGCGACGATGCGAATCGCCTTTGTTATCTACGAACGCATGACGGCGCTCGACTTCGTCGGCATCTTCGATCCTTTGACGCGGCTCAAAACGATGGGCCTCATGCCCGAAGTCGATTGGGACGTGTGCGCTTTGACGACAGAGGTGCGTGACGCAGCCGGTCTTGTTTTCAAAGCAACGAAGATCGACGAGCAGCTCGCAGATTACGATCTGCTCGTCGTGCCGGGCGGCTCAGGCTCAAGAGATCTGTTGGAGAGCGCTGATTTTATCAACTGGCTGCGAACCGCCGCCGCATGCCCCTTGAAAGCTTCGGTCTGCACGGGGTCGCTTTTGCTCGGCGCAGCCGGTTTTTTACGCGGCAAGCGCGCCACCACGCATCCCAAATATCTCAGCGAGCTAAAAGCTTTTTGCGCGAACGTCTCAAGCGAGAGAATCGTTGACGAGGGCGACGTTGTTACAGCCGGCGGCGTGACCGCAAGCATCGATCTGGGCCTTTATTTATGTGAGAGGTTGTCTGGCCGCGACGCATGCGAAACGATTCGCGCGCAGATGGACTACCTCCACACATAGCCGCCTTGTCTGCAACCTCAAAATCAGAGACCGCCATTCACATAATTACAATCCGCTAACGACCCGCCTTGATGTCGTAAGCCCAGAGCGTTCCGAGATCACGAATGTAAAGTCTTCCGTTGGCAATGACAGGGTATGCAAACGCCATCTCAGGAAAAGGTCCGGCCTTTTTATGTTGGGGTTGATTCGGCGGAGTGAAACGACCCTTTTCACGATAGCCTTCGGGGGTTGCTTCAACCAAGACGTAGTCGCCGCTGATGAGGTGAAGATACAGATGACCGTCGGCGGCGGCGACCGATGCCCAACCGAAATTGTCAGACTGCCATTTTACTTTCCCGGTGGTTAATTCAACCGCAACTAACTTCTGTCCCGCTTCGGTACCATAAAGATAATCGCCCACGATGACCGCTCCACCGATGCCGTTCGGGAGTCCGCGCTCGTAATAAACCTGCTCTGCGGCGATGCCTGTGCCGTCCAACTTAAAGCGGAGGAGTCCGCCACCTACGCCGAGCGCGCCGCAATACACATACCCATCGCGCGCGACCGGAGTAAAATACTGCGCCGGCCCTTTGGCAAACTCTTTGTTGCGCCAGAGGAATTGACCAGTCTTTGCATCGACGCCGACGAGTCCTTTGCTCAACAACTGAACATATTGTTTGCGACCGCCGCCTTGCACGGCGACTGCCGATGCATACCCGGCCGGGTCGCCGCCCGGTACGGCCGATTTCCAGACGAGTGCGCCCGTCTTTTTGTTGAGCGCTACAAGCGTGGCCTCTGCGCCGCCGGGGGTGACGACGACCAGGTCGCCGTCAACAAGAGGTGACTCAGCATATGCCCATTCACCGGGCTGCCCGCCGAACTCTTTGCGAATGTTTTTTGACCAACGAATCTTCCCGCTCTTGGCTTCGAGACAGGCAAGGTCGCCGTCGGAGCCGAGCGCGTAGATAAAGTTTCCGTCAACACTCGGAGTGGAACGGGCTTTCGCATACGGCGGATTCTGATTCGGATTGCCGACGTTGCCGACGCGCGTCGTCCAGAAGGGCTTTCCATCCTCAGTCGAGAGAGCCTGAACAAACTCATTCTCCATGCCGCGATTGCTCATCAGATAGATGCGCTTTCCGACTACGACCGGCGTCGAATAGCCATCGCCTATGTCGTTCAACTGCCAGAGCAGTTTCGGCCCCCCCTTCGGCCACTGTTTAAGGAGGCCGCGTTCAGGCGAAGACCCGTTTCGCTCCGGGCCTCGCCATTGAGGCCAGTCGGAAGTTGAAGCAAAAGCAGCCGTGCCAGAAGACTTCATCAAGAACAGGGCTGAGAAACAGACACACAACGCCGCAAAGATAGTTAACAATCGTGATTTCACGGTCTTCTCCTTTTTGACTGTTGAAATTACTTTCGTGCAGCGCCGCCCTACACTGATACGGAACAGTTTCGAGAGATGTTTCGTCGCACGGGAAGAGGGAATTATTTGCCGTGACTTTTGCTTGAGAGTGTGAGTTGGTGCAGGGAGACGAATTTGCGGGGGCGAGGCGGTCTGTAAATCAAAATGTTGGTAGAGACATAATCAATGTGGCGTGCTGTTTAGAATGGGCGCGTCAATCCGCATCGCGCCGCCTGTTTATCTCGTCAGAGTCGTTTTCAACGAACGTGTTCGATAGAAGAGTAGAGTTTTCATTGTCAGTCATTTGTTTCAACTCTTCGTCGGCGTGAAGCAGACGCGTGCGCAGGATAAAGATCGTAGAAACGACGAGTGCAAAGGTGCAGGCGATGCCGCCTTCGATGCCGTAATGTCCACCGGTGAGCCATGTCGGGCCGGTGTCGGCGGCGCGCAGGACGGGCGCGGGCGAAATCGAAGTGATGCCGCTCACGGGAAGGCCCAATAGCGATCCCATCGTATAGTTCCAGCCGAAGTGAAGCCCGGTCGCAAACCAAAGCGTGCGCGTGCGAAAGTATGCGACGGCGAGCCACGCGCCCGCTATCAGCGTGTTGAGAAAGGTGAAACCGAAAGCGGCGTTTGGGTTGTCGAGATGGATAAAGGCAAAAAGCGCGGACGAAGGCAGAAGCGCAATCCAGACGGGCCATGAGCGCAGAAGCGTCTGCAAAGGATAGCCGCGAAAAACGGCTTCCTCCCATACCGCGCCGACCGTAAAAAGGATCAATGACGAGACGAGCGTCTTTGCGACTTGTGCCAACTGGTCAGAGGGCGCAAGGATAAAAGTGTAGCTGCCCGCAGCCGTACAGATGGCTGCGGCGAGCGTGATAGAGAGTCCGCCCAGGAGCGCGCCGAGCAGCGCGTCTCTCAACCATCCTTTGCGCGCCGTCACGCCGAGCGAGCGCAGAGGCAAGCCCTCGATAAAGCGGCAACAGAGCCAGCCGATAAGAATCGCGGTGGCTGTAAAGACAAAACTCTGCGCGAGGATTCCGAGTCTGCCGTCCCTGACTCCCGTCGCGCCGCGAAAGACCGCCAGCGCAAAATAGGCTGCGGGGCCGAGAAAGAAGAAAGCAAAAAGGATCGCGGCGGCGGAGAAGACCAGAAATCTCCAGCCTGCACGCAAGCGGCCCGCGCCGTTGAAAAGAATGTTTGGTGTCAAACTCGTTCTCCGGCATCGTCTGTGTTCAGTTAAAAACGGCACAATATAACCTGAACGTCCAGCACACTGTCCATGCATCAGCGCGAGAACGCATGTTAAACTCTCGACGCATAAACGCCTGATGAGCATTCACGTCACACAAGAAGACGCGCAGGAACAGGAGCCGAATCCGCGGAGACGCAGCGCAACGTGGCTGCTCGGCGGCCTCGTTCTGCTTCTGCTCTCAGTGCTTGTGCTTTTGCAGGTCTTCGGGTTGTGGGAGATCTTCACGCCCGACACGCCGAGCGACACGCTTCTCATCTATGCGCTCTCGTCGCTCAACTTCATTGCCTTTTTTGTCTTCTCTTTTATCTTCATCCGCAATCTCTTAAAACTTAGACGAGAGCGGCGCGAGCGTCAGCTCGGGTCAAAGATCAAGACGCGTCTCGTCGTCTATTTTATCGCCGTCAGCCTTCTGCCGATCACGGCGATGGCCGTCTTTTCATTTCTGTTTCTCAACCGCTCGCTCGAAAAATGGTTTGGGCGCATCCCCGAAGACGTAGTCAACGCAGCGCGTCAAGCGCGCATTGAGGACGCAGAGCAGCGTGCGCGTCAACTACTCGAAACGGCGCAACTCGGCGCGCTCTCTATTGAGCGCACCACGACGCAAGATGCAGCTCCTAATCTCGAAGAAATGCTCCAGCGCGGACGCTTTTCAGCGCTCGCGCTTGATGCGACGGATGGCGCGGAAGAGACGCGCTTCGACGTTGAGAGTGATGCTGGCCGCACCAAAAAATTGAGCGACGCGATTCATGAGGCACGTCGCCAGCGCGTCGAAAAACAGATCGGCGCGCCGATAATTGTTCCAATCGAAGACGTGTTTGTCGCCGTCGTCCCATTGAGCGATGGACGCACTTTTTACGTCGCGCGCGAAACCTCAGCCGGAAACAGTCTCGACCGCATCGTCTCCGGCGCGGAGACTTTTGAGCGTCTGCGGCGGCAGCAGCGAAAGGTGCGTATGCTCGGCCTTTCGACCATCGGGTTGATGACGCTGCTTCTACTTTTTGCCGCGTCGTGGAGCGCAATTCATCTCGCGCGCGGCATCGGCACGCCCATCCGCGCGCTGGCCGAAGCCTCAAAACGCGTGGCCGAAGGCGACCTCAGCCACCGCGTCACTGCGATTGCCGACGACGAGCTGGCGCTGCTTGCCGCAAATTTCAACGACATGACGGCGCAGCTTGCTGAAAACCGCGCACAGTTGGAACAAAACGCATCGGAGCTGCGCGCAACCAACACGGCGCTTGAAGAGAGACGCGGCTATATCGAAACCGTCCTTGAATCGCTCTCAACCGGTGTCGTCTCGCTCGACGAGCTAAACAGTGTGACGACCATCAACGCCGCCGCCGCACAGATGCTCGGACTCAACCGAGATAAGATCATCGGCTTGCCTTTGGCCGAGCTTGTGAGCGTCGAAGACTATGCGGTCTTGAGTCGTCTGGTGTGGCGCGCGCGTCTGCGCGGACGCGCATCTGAACAGACCGAATTGATTCCAGACCCTGAAAGCGGGCAGGCTACGCCGGTCGCTCTGACGGCGACGGCGCTTGCGCCAAAAGTGAATGAGAAAACGCGCGGCGTTGTTCTCGTCATGGAAGACTTGACCGAGCTGCTTTCAGCGCAACGCGCTGCCGCCTGGAGCGAGGTCGCGCGCCGCATGGCGCATGAGATTAAAAACCCGCTCACCCCGATTCAACTCTCAGCCGAGCGCATTGCGCGAAACTTCCGGCGCATCGCACACGACGACGCGGAGAACGGACACGCCGCCCGCATCGACGCTCAAACAGCAACGCCTTCAACAGGCGACGCGCAAAACGGCGCGGGCGAGCGTGAACGCGTCGCGCGCATTGTTGAGGAGTGTACGGCGACCATCAGCCGAGAGGTGGCAAGCCTCAAGTCGATGGTTGACGAGTTCACGCGTTTTGCGCGTCTGCCGCACGCGCGTCTTGAACCCGGCGACCTCAACGAAGTAGTTCAACAATCGATTGCGCTCTACGAAGACCGGCTTGACTCCGTGCGTCTCGACGTACTGCTTGCGCCGCGTCTGCCTGCTGCTCTGCTCGATGCGGAACAGATGCGCCGCGTCTTTGTCAATCTTCTCGACAACGCTCTGGAGGCTTTGGCCGATGTTGACAGCGAGCGTCGCGTCACTATTGCAACCGCTCACGATCCCGCGCGCGGACTGCTTCTCATAGAGATTGCCGATACAGGGCACGGCATCGCACGCGAAAATTTTCCGCATCTCTTTCAACCATATTTCTCGACACGCGGGCGCGGCACGGGTCTCGGGCTCGCCATCGTTCAGCGCATCCTGACTGAACACGGCGGGCGCATCCGTGCGGAATCAAACCGCCCGCGCGGCGCTCGTATGATTGTTGAGCTGCCCGTTGCCGAATCAACCGACGAACGCGAAACGATGAACGTTGAATTGAAAAACAGGAATACAGTAGTCAGTAGTCAGAATAAGAACCTGCCGGTTGCCAACTAATGACAACGAACTAATGTCAAGGGGCAGCTTTTCATTCATCGTTCCGCGTTCATCGTTAATAGTTTTCCAATATGCCTGATTCGATTCTCATTGTTGACGACGAGCGCGGCATACGCGAGACGTTGCGCGGCGTACTTGAAGACGAAGGCTTCACGGCCGATGCGGTTGCCTCGGGCGAGGAATGCCTGAAGGCGGTCGAGCGAAGAAATTACGGATGCGTGCTGCTTGACGTGTGGCTTCCCGGCATCGACGGTTTGGAGACGTTGAAGCGCATGCGCGAGCAGGGCGCGGACGCATCGGTCGTCATGATCTCAGGTCACGGCAACATCGAAACGGCTGTGCGCGCGACAAAGCTCGGCGCATTCGACTTTATTGAAAAACCGCTCTCGATTGAAAAGACCGTGCTCACCGTGCGAAACGCTATCCGTCAACGAGAGCTTGAGCGCGCAAACGCACTGCTTGTCGATGAACTGCGCGAAGAGAGCTTGATGGTCGGCGAGTCAACGCCGATGCGCGCGCTGCGCAAACAGATCGAGATGGTCGCGCCGACAGACGGGCGCGTACTCATCTACGGCGAGTCGGGGACGGGCAAAGAGATGGTCGCGCACGCCATCCATCAACATTCAAGACGCGCGGGCGCGCCGTTTGTCGAAGTCAACTGCGCGGCCATCCCCGAAGAATTGATCGAATCAGAACTGTTCGGACACGTGCGCGGCGCTTTTACAGGCGCGACGCATCCCAAACGCGGCAAGTTTGAGCTGGCCGACGGCGCGACCATCTTTCTTGACGAGATCGGCGACATGAGCGCGCGCACGCAGGCCAAAGTTTTGCGCGTGCTCGAAGAACAACGCTTTGAGCCTGTGGGAAGCTCGACCGCTATGCGCGTCGATTGCCGCGTCATCGCCGCAACCAACAAGCGGCTCGAAGTCGAGATCGAGCGCGGAGCTTTTCGCACAGACCTTTTTTACCGTCTGAACGTCATCCCATTTGAGCTTCCACCTCTGCGCGAGCGTCTCGAAGACGTGCCGCTTCTCGTCGAACATTTCAACAATAAATTCTCAGCCGCTTACAACAAAAGGCCGAAGCGTTTTGAGCCGGAGACGATTGAGGCCATGCAGAGCTACTCCTGGCCGGGCAACGTCCGCGAACTGCGCAACACGGTCGAGCGCGTCGTCATCATGCATCCGCACATAAAAGTCGCCGCAGTCGATCTTCCGACGCTCGGCGGGGAAGAACCGCCCGCAGACCCTCTGCGCTACGCCACCTTCCGCGAGGCGAGCGAAGCTCACCAAAGAGAGTTTATTAAACGCAAGCTCGCCGAATCCGAGGGCAACGTCTCGCGCGCCGCCGAGCTGCTCGGCATGGATCGCAGTCATCTCTACAGGCGCATGCGCGCGCTCGGCATCAACGTCCGCGACGAGCGCGCCGGAACGAGTTGATTGGGCCGACTAAGGGCGAAAAGATTTCTTCCGTCAATAAGATTTTTAGCAATTTCCGGCGGTTTGGAAGCATCAAAGCTCTCGCAGATGTGTCCGGAGCGCATGCGCCGGTCGTTTTGTTGACAGCGAGTCGGAAATACCTTATCTCTAGCTGTCGGCCTCGACGAGAGGCTTTTTGTTTATAGAGTAAGCAAGCTTTTGGTTTGCGGTAAGGATTTATCAGGAATGGATTACACGACTAAAGAACTTCTCAAGCGCTATGCGAAGCTTGCCATCGGGCAGCCGTTTGCTCCTGTTTTGCTTAACATTCTGGTGACGAGCGTCTGCGACATGCGCTGCACGCATTGTTTCTTCACCGACGAGCTGGACGACCGCCCGCGCAAGAAGCTTCAGATGAAGACGCACGAGATACAGAAAATCTCGGAGACTTTGGGCGGCAACCTCGGCGTGCTGATCCTTGCGGGCGGCGAGCCGTTTACGCGCAAAGATTTGCCAGAAATCGTCCGTGCGTTTTATGAGAACAATCGTCTTGAATCGGTCTATCTGATGTCAAACGGGCAGATTCAAAAAAGGATCATCCCCGATGTCTCGCGCATCCTCGAAGAGTGCCCGAACCTCAATGTGACGGTCGCGCTCGGAATTGACGGCCTCAAAGATCAGCACGAAAAGATCAGACAAAAACCCGGCTCCTGGGATATCGCCATCGATACCGCGCGACAGCTTCAAGCCATCAAACGCGAGCGCCCGCGTCTCGACATACAGACCTGCACATGCTTTATGAACTCGAATCAGGAGACGATCTTCGACTGGTACGATTTTCTCAAATACGATTTGAGACCCGATAAGGTCAATATCAACTACATCCGTCCGCCGTCAGCCGACCCCAAAGAATTAGACATCGACCATGCGCGCTACGCACAGCTCGCACAGATGATCGACGACGATTCGCGCCACGCCGCTCTCAAGAACAACTACGGCGGCGAGGCAGGATTTTTCAAGGCCGCCATCGACATCTATATGCACGGCCTCATCGATAAAACGCAACGCGAGCAGAAGGCGCAGATGAAATGCTACGCGGGAACTGCCGGAGCAGTCATCTACGATGAAGGATCGGTCTCGTCTTGCGAGAACAAAGATGCGGTCGGAAACCTACGCGACTATGACTGGAACTTTCAA
>CBDUCU010000012.1:0-19070 GCA_965365725.1 uncultured bacterium
TAAGTCGGGTTCTCAACCGCCCCGTTCGAGTAACCGGATTCGACCGATTCAACGCCGCGCAGCTCGTCAAAGACCGCTTCCAGACACCAGAAACGCCCGCCCGCAAGCGTCGCCACTTCTCTATTGTTGTTTGAATTCATCACTTCTTTTCAATCCTTTGTTGAAAGCACGGGCATCAACGCGCGTCCGTCTAGCTGCATATTCTTTCAGCCGCAATTGATAGCAAAATGAAGATAGCCGTAAACACAAGTCTTACGTTGTGGTCGTGTGAATCGACGCGCTCTTTTTGAGCGGCGCATGAAGCATTAGCCAAGCCGACGGTGCGACGACGAGCGCGATGCCGATAATCGTTGTCGCATCGAGCACACGATGCCAGATTAGCAGATCGAAAACCAGTGCAAAGACAATCTGCGTCAATGCAACGACCGAGACGCGCGGCGGGTTGCCGACGGCGAATGCCTTTGTCATAAAAATCTGCCCGACTGTTCCGGCAAGACCGACCCCGACAAGCAGGGCAAGCGTCGCTGCGCCGCGCGGAAAGTTGCGCGCGCCCTCGCCACCCGTCGCAAACAGAAATGCAAGCGCAAAGACTGTGGAAACGCCCGAGAAATGTGCGACGACGGCGCGCGCATCCACCCCGCCGAGTTTATTGAGGCCGATCATCGCGCAGGCCGTACAGAAGGCGCTAAAGGCTGCGAGCAGCCCCGCCTGCCAATCGCCCGAAACCTCCGGCTTGAGAACGAGCATGATGCCTGTAAAACCGACCGCAACCGCCACCGCAATTGAAGCCTTCGGACGTTGACCGAGCGCGGGCCACGCAAGCAGCGTGACCCAAACGGGGACTGTGTTTGAGAGCGTGAGTGAAGTCGAGACGGGCAGGTGCGTGAGCGCGTAGAAGGCGCACAGCAGCCCGATGCTTCCGGCGATGCTGCGCATCCAGAGAACGGGTGGTCTTAAAAAGACGAGCCGCGTGCCGGTCGAAAGCGCAAAGGCAAGCGAGAAGACGAAGGCCAGCGAGGTGCGCGCCGCCGCGACGTAGCGCCAATCGCAGCGCTCGCCCGCCAGATGACTGAGCGCGCCCATCGTGGCAAAGGCCATCGAACTCCACAGCGCATAAAGATAGGCCTGATTGCTTTCTCTGACCGTCTGGGCCGTCCCTGCCTCTTGATCGATTGCCTCGCGCACGCCGATTTTTATAACACACAAGAGGCCAAGACATCTGACGCGCGCACGTACTGTTTGTGTCTCATTTGCATAACGATGCGAATCAATCAGGCGCGAGGCTCGTCGAATGAAGGCTCAGACGGCTCGACAATCGAGCGGTCGCGCTCCCAACCTTCGTTTTCTATTTTGATTGACTCGATGGCGACCGCGTCGGAATTAGCGTCGAGGTCGGGCAGCACGGTGTATTCCGAGACCCAACAGCGAAAGACTTTGTAAGCGAGAGCAAGTTGTCCAGCCTCGTTATAGAGTTCGATGACGATGTCTTTACGAAAATCCTTGAGCGACGCTTCCACGCCTGCACCGGCCCCGAGATTCAAGACCTTGTTGGCCCAGCGCTCAAACTCCGCATCGTGCGTCACGCCGCGCTCAAGCGTGATCGGCTCAAACTCCGTGCGACCGGGAGCCTTGCGCGTGATTGAAGAGTCGCTTCCCGCCCGATGTCGGACAACTTCGGTTGTGCGTCGCAGACCGCTTACGCGGCTCACGCCGGCGACGTGCCGACCATCCCACTTGACGCGAAATTTGAAGTTTTTGTATGGGTCGAGTCGGTGCGCGTTGACGGTAAACTGAGGCATCAGTCTTCTCCTTTACAAACCGGCGTGGTTGATAACGAGCAGGAAAAGGGACGCACACAGGCGCGGATCAATCCGTGTTAATCCATGTCAATCCGCGTCCGCGCGTGGTCTCTGACAACCGCTTGCAACTCGCTCTAAAATCTTTAGTTGTTCGCGGCGTTGTCGCGCGGATGCTTGCGCTCGAAGCGAAGCCAATCGCTCCAGCGTCCCTGGCTCGGTTTCTTCAGCTCTTGCGGCGTGACGAGAAAACGCACGGTCGTTTTACCCTCTGCGCATTCGAGGTTGGCGGTAAAGAGGATGCCGCTCAGCGAGGTTGAGACAAAATAGGGCGTGAACTTTGTTTGCAGCTCGCCCTCGAAAGAGTCTGATTTGAAGGGCTGGCGCTCGCGCTTCGCGCGTTTCATTTGGCGCGCCGTATCAATCAGAAAATCGCGCACCTCCGTCGAGAAGGGCACGCCGCTAAACATGAGACATTGAAAGCCGGACATCATTTTTGCGCGAGATTGTTTGCATGCAGCAGAAAAAAATCTTTGTCGGCTGCATGCGTCAACATCTCGACCACTTCGTGTTTTTCGACCCAGCGCGCTTCAGGGTTTTCAGGGTCTTGCGGGCGCAAATCCTCTTCATCGGTCGTAAAGAGAAACATCTGTATGACCTTCAGCTCCGAAGCGTCTTCAACGCCCTGCGCGTTAAGACGAAAACGCTCGTAGCTGCCGAGCGTTTTGACAAGATTGAGACGCGTCAGACCCGACTCCTCGTAGATTTCGCGTCGCGCCGCCGCAAGAAAGTCCTCACCGTCCTCGACATGCCCCTTCGGCATCGACCAGGAGGTTCCGTGCTGGCTGACGATCAGGAATTTTCCGCGCGCGTTTTTGACAATCCCCCCAGCGCTGACAGTTCGATTCATAAAGCTCTTTCGCACCAGGCATCAATTGATCGAACATGAACCCGGCCCGCGCGGGTCGCCGCACGTACCGCAGCCTGCAACGGGCATTTCGCTTCTTTGCGTGCTGCTGCCATTGCCGACGCTTGCGGCGAAGACCGAAAGCTGTTTTTCGACCTTCGCGCTCTCGCACGTCGGGCATTTAACTTTCGCCGCGCCATAGACGATCTTCTCAAAACGATTTTCACAACTTTTGCAGACGTATTCAAAGATAGGCATTCCGCTCTCCAAACTCCTTTTGAAATTTGCGCCCTCGCCTCAGCAGCCATTCTAACTCACTTGCAGGCGGTCGAAGCATCGACGCGGCGGCGGCGTGCGCGAAAAGCAATAGTTTGTGCTGACGGGCTTTACGCTTCCATTATTTAGTCGTCGATCAGGTTGCCTTGAAAAAGTTTCTGGCCGGCGAGAGACGTATAGAAACCATAGGCGACGAGAGCAACGCCAATGCCGAGCGCGAAAATAGTTGCGCCCGCATACCACGCTGAGAAGTTGGTCGTAACGGGGAAGAAGAAGAAGAGGTAGCCGAAAAACTGTGCGACGACCATCGCCAGCAGACCAAACCGCATCAGGAGAAAGACGATCAGAACCGCGTAGATCGCGGCAAAGACCCAGTCGATTGAAGGATGTTCTCCGCCCATCATACCGAGCAGAAAGAAGGCCAGACCCATCCCGCCGACAGCGATCCACTTGCGACGAAAGATCAAAGAGAAGAGCACAAGGAGAAAGAGCAGTGCGGCAGGAAAAATAAATGAGTTGATAATCTGTGCGGTCAGGAGAGCGATATAGTAGCGCGTGCCGTTGAACGCGCCGAGCGCGACCACAGTCGGCGTGGTGTCGGGCATCCCCAGCAGACGAGGCACAAACGCCTGCGCATAACCGAGCAGCGTCAGTGCTACGCCTGAGAATGCGCCGATCAAAATATCTCTCCCGATTAACGGGTCGCGCCAGTCGCCGCCCATCAACCGACTCCAACCGACGATGATGTTCGGCCAGCGCCTGCGCACCGAAGGTTCGAGCGCAATATAGACGAGCCATAACATGACGGCGATCATCAATGCCCACGCCAAGCCTTGAAAGAAGATTACGACCTCGACAAACGTCGGAACATGATGCGCGGAGAAGAGCCAGCCGATCATGTTGGCCATAAACATGACGGCAGCCAGACGGTAAGCACCTCGACGGTCTCCGCGTCCGAGCCGCAGGTTGCGTCGCGCAAGTACGCCCGCGCCGAGCAGGATGATCGTCAACATAAAGATGAGAAAAGCCTGAATCAGCTTTAACTGCCAATTGTCAGGCTGTACGCCCTGCCGCGTCGGTCGATCCCACGAATCGATGATTTGAAAATGGACGGGTCGCCCGCGAAACGAAGCGGCCTCGACGCGCAGAGATACGTCCGGTTGTTCCGGATACGTCCCTTCCCATGCGCTGTGCGAATCATATGGGTGCTGTGGAATCCATTGCGGCTCGGTGGGCCGCATCTGCGTCTGGTCAAGACCGGCTTCCGCGAAAAAGGCAGACCAATCGGGCGCAGCAGCCTGCGCCGTGTCGCGCGGCTCATTGATTTGCGGCGGCACGCCGTAGAAGACCAGTAGTCGTCCACGCGCATCGAGAAAAACTCCGGCCATCCCGGCGATGGTTCGCGGCGGGTCGGAGGTCGTCACGTTCTGTCGATTGAAGGGTTCGAGATAGCGCGGGCTTTGTCTGTACCAGAACATCATCGCTGGCGGCTGGCTCTTTGAGAGTCTGTCCCAACGCGCGGGCGATTGATCTTTCTGCTGGACGTGCAAGATGTATTGCTGATTGGGCGCAAACCCGAAAGCCCTGTCAACCGATTCGCTGTAGCCGAATTTACTCATCAGGTCGCCCGCGCGCTCGCGCAGGCTCTCGACAGACTTATCCAGCGGCGTGCGGTTGTGCAGCAAAACCTTGTCCGACAAAAAGAGCGTGACTGCAAGCAGCAAGACGAAACCCGCAAAGAGACCTACGCCGACCGACGGTCTGAGCGCGCCTTCCGTCTTCGAGGCCGCAACCATCTCGGGCGAGGGCGTTTCTCCGGCTGCGAGCGCGGCGGCTAAGGGGTCGCCTCCGGGTAAGGCTGCCGCGACCTGCAAAGCGGAGGCGGGTCGATCCTTCGGGTCTGTCGAGAGACATCTTTCGATGACGCGCTCAATCAAAGGATCAAGATCGGGCACGAGCATCGAAGCGTGCTCGGGCATTGTCTCCGAACGGCGCAGGCGGATCAGTTCCGGCAGTGTGTTTGCCGTAAAAGCCTTGCGGCCTGTAAAGAGCTCATAGAGGACGAGTCCGAGACTGTAGATATCGCTTTTAACGGTCAGCTCTTTGCCCGTGAACTGTTCGGGCGACATATATTCGGGCGTGCCCTCAATAGCCGTCTCACCCTCAAACTCTTCCGCCAGCCCTGCCAGCCCGAAGTCCATCACGCGCACGTCGCCGCGCTCGTCGATCATGATGTTGCCGGGCTTCAAATCACGGTGCAGCACGCCCGCATCGTGTGCGGCGGCGAGGCCCGCGCACAGTTGTCGCGCGATCTCGACGGCCTTGTCCTGCGGCAACCGCCCGAACCTTTTTAAGACCGATGACAACTCTTCGCCCTTCACATACTCCATCGAGATGTAGTGAAGCCCTTCCGCTTCGCCGATGTCGTAGATGCGGCAGACGTTGCGATGCGAAATCTGGCGGGCGATCTTTACTTCGCGGTGAAAGCGCGCAAGCGCTGCGCCGTCGAGCGAGAGATTTTCCGGCAGGAGCTTTAATGCGACGGGCTGTTCGAGCTTGAGATCGTCGGCGCGATAGACCTCGCCCATGCCTCCGCGCCCCAACAGGCCGACGATGCGATAGCGTTCGTCGAGCATCGTGCCGGCAACAAAACGCGCATTGTCGATTGAAGAATCATGGAGCGACGAAGAATAGCTGCGCGACGTGCGCGAGGATTGCGATTTGCGGCTCGGCGCGCTCGGCCGCACGGGCTGCGGCGGAGTCTTCGGCGCAGGCGGCGGCCCATCCAATTTACGCGTCGGCGCAAACATCTCTGCCGACTCGTCGAGCTTTCGCGTCGGCGCAAACAGATTGTCGTCATCTGCGATTGATGAGCCGCACGACGGGCACGAGGGCAGACTTTCGTCAACGACAGGTGTGAAGCAGGTCGGGCACTTCATAACGCGCGGGATTGTAACATGAACACGCACCAGCCAGAGCGTAGGCGCATTATCACGTCAGTCTGCCGGCACAAAGAAAATTTACGCCTCCATTCAAAATGAAATGGAGGCGTAACATGTTTAATCCTATGCTCATGTCTATACAGGTGAAGGCGCAACCTGCACTCGCAGCAAGAGCTATCCTTTGTTAAGGACGCGTTTGATGGTTTGCGCGCCCATCGGGCTGTCGATATTCATGACGATAGTGAGCGTTTTGCCGTCGGCTGACAAAGACCAGTTGCGCACAAACTTGACATCAACTGCGCCGCCGGGAGTGTCGAAAGTGGCCGTCTCTTTAACCTCGATGCCGTTGCCGTCTGCCGCCCAGGAGGACGTGCGCTTTCCTTTGCCCTCCATGCCGCCCGGCCCCTTCGGGACAAAGTCGGTCTCTTTGCCGTCGAGCACGTAGGCATCTGTCTGCGTCTGCTCGCCTTCGTCGAGCGTCGTCTTGGTCGTTACCTCGACGCGGTCGCCCGTCTGTTTGACCGTCACCGTCTGCGACTTGACGACGGGCGGCAGCCCTTCGCTTTTGGCGAGATCGAGCGTCCAGGTGCCGGTGTAATCGGCCTTCGCCGCCGCCGCGACCAGACCGAGTGCGATTGCAAGACACGCGGCCAGACCCGCGACGTTGATGATGCGCTTCATTTGAAAGTCTCCTTAGATGGAAGTTTCTAACGGCGAAAGTTTGTCTGACTCTCGTTGTGTCGTGTTACGGGCTGCACGGGAAAAGGTTTCATGACTACTTATCCATTGTTCATAGTCAGATGTCGCTGTCCAAAAATTTGAACCTTTGGTTGAAACGTACAATTTTCGAGACACAAGCAACGGACAACTGATGACGAACAATGGATAAATCAGCCCTCTTGCGCGAGCCGCTCCAGTGCCTCGCCCGTCATGCGAAAGATGCGCCAGCCCTGTGCGGGTTCAGCTCCCAGATTTTTGTAGAAACGGATGGCCGGTTCGTTCCAATCGAGCACGGCCCACTCAAAACGCGCACAGCCGCGCTCGCGCGCAAGCCTTGCCAGATGCGCCAGAAGCATGCGGCCCACGCCGCGTCCGCGCGCGTGTGGTCGCACATAGAGGTCTTCGAGATAGAGACCGTAAACTCCCGTCCACGTCGAGAAGTTGTGGAAGAAAAGCGCCATCCCGACAGGCTCGTCCTCGAGATAAGCGATGACGGCTTCGGCCACCTTGCGCTCGCCGAAAAGAGCTTCGCGCAGATTCTCGACCGTTGCGACAACCTTGTTAGCCGAACGCTCATACTCTGCCAACTCCATGACAAACGAGAGTATGAGTGCTACGTCGTCTTCACGCGCCGGCAGGATGCGCAGCATGCGTCGTGCATCGGTTGCAATCGTCCGGCCTTCGTTGTGTTGCTCCATCGACGCACCTCACAGCGCGGGAAACTTTAACGCTGAACGAGACCCTTTTTGATGTTGCGCTGCCAGGCTTCATAGTTGCGTACGCGCCGCTTGGCCTGCTTGCGCGTGAGCTTCATCTTTTCAGCGACGTAATTGATGCGCTCCGTTCGGTCGTTCTTTTTGTCGTAAGGATCACCCGGCGCTTGCCGGTAGATGTCGTAGGCGCGCGCCCACTCTTCTTTGACTTCGGGTGTGGCCTGTATGCCGCGAAGTTCAGGCATCGTCTTTGATTCTCCTCATGTTCGGGGGATTTGGTTTAGCTCTGAGATGGACGGCGCGCTTTCGAGCCGCTTTTCAGCGATGCGGTCTGCCGCACGCGCCGTCGAAATTCCCTCTCGCTCCGCCGCCGCAAAGACGGCGAGCAACGTGTCATAAATCTCTTCAACTTTCCGGCGCGAGTCTTCCCTGTCCCAACCCAAAAGCTCGATGCAGCCGTTGATGACTCCGCCCGCGTTGGCAACGTAGTCGGGCGCATAAAGTATATCGCGCGCGGCAAGCGCATCGGCGTGGCGAATGTCGAGCAATTGATTGTTGGCCGCGCCCGCCACCGCGCCGACTTTGAGTCGCGCAATCGTCTCATCGTTCAACACGCCGCCTAGCGCACACGGCGCAAAGACATCGGCGCGGACATCATAAATACCTTCGGGCGCAAATAGTTTTGCGTCAAACTCATCCGCCGTTTGCGCAGCGCGCGCCTCGTCAACGTCTGAGACGTAAAGCCTCGCACCCGCTTTTGTCAGCTCGCGTGCAAGATGAAAACCGACGTGGCCGCAACCCTGTAGCGCAACCTTCAGACCTTGGAGCGAGTCCGCGCCCCAACGTTTCTTTGCTACGGCCTGCACGGCGCGAAACACTCCGCGCGCGGTGACGGGCGAAGGATCGCCGGATTTGTCCCACAACCCGCCGACGTATTTTGTCTCGCGTCTGACGTGCTCCATATCGTCGGGGCTTGTGCCAACGTCTTCCGCAGTAATGTAACTTCCGCCGAGCCGTTCGACAAAACGACCGTGCGCACGAAACAGTTTTTCGCGCTCGCTCGTCGTCTGCGCGTTTGCGAGGATGACGGCTTTGCCGCCGCCGAAGGGAAGGCGCGCCAGCGCGTTTTTATACGTCATTCCGCGCGCAAGGCGCAAAGCATCGGTCAAGGCTTCGTCCAGAGAACTATAACGCCACAAGCGAGCGCCGCCCAGCGCAGGCCCAAGCCGCGTGCTATGGATGGCAATCACGCTGCGATATCCGGCTGCTGCGTCTTCGCATAAGACAACGCGCTCGTGCTCGCCCTCTATGCGAAGCTCTTCGATTTGATCGCTCATTTTATCTACCGAATGATTTTCATCGACCGGGCAGGTCCCGCTTGAACCCCTTCGCGTCCTTTAACGTCCTTCACGCGCATAAAGTTTACACCACGAAAGATGCAGATATTTTGCAAGTGCGCACTAAGAAGTCGGAAGACAATAGTCAGAATAAAGAACATGCTCGTTGTTTTTCTTCTGACCACTGTCTTCTGACTCCTGACTTCTCTCTCATCGCCCTTATAATTCGTCTCACATGAAAGATTCATTCATCGTCGTCGGACTTGGAGAATTGATCTGGGATTTACTGCCCCAAGGCAAACAGCTTGGCGGCGCGCCGACAAATTTCGCCTACATTGCACGTCTCTTTGGAGAAGAAGCGGTGTCGGCGAGCCGCGTCGGTGCGGACGCATTCGGGCGCGAAGCTATTGAGCGGCTCAACGGCGCGGGCATCTCGACGCGCTTCGTGCAATGGGACGATTTTCATCCGACGGGGACGGTCGCCGTCACGGTTGACGACGAGGGCGAAGCCAACTTTTGCGTCAATCAAAACTCAGCCTGGGACTATCTCGAATGGACTGATGATTGGGCGAAGCTCTCGGCGCGCTGCGATGCGGTCTGCTTCGGCACGCTCGGCCAGCGTCACGCGCAGGCGCGCTCGACCATTCTCCGATTTCTCAAAGAGATGCGCGCCGACTCTTTGCGCGTCTTCGACGTAAACCTTCGCCATTCGTTTTTCAACAAAGAGATGCTCTACTCGTCGCTCGAACTCGCAAACGTCCTCAAGCTCAACAGCGACGAACTCCCGCGTCTTGCTTCAATGCTCGATCTCGAATACACAGACGCGCGCGAGACGGCGTTGCGTCTGATTGAAGGCTTCGACCTGCGTCTTGTCGCCGTCACGCGCGGCGCGCGCGGAAGCCTCGTCGTCTCTCGCGACAAGGTATGCGAACACAACGGCTACAAGGTCAGGGTCGTTGACACCATCGGCGCGGGCGATGCCTTCGCCGCCGCGCTCGTCCACAAGCTTTTACGCAATGCATCGATTGAAGAGGCCAGCGACGCAGCCAATCGCACGGGCGCATGGGTCGCATCGCATGCGGGCGCAACTCCACCGAAAGGAGATTTAACTCCAGAGACTGAAGAGAAGCAGCTTGATTGAAATCTCTCTCAGATGTGTGATTAAAAAATCTTCCACAGACAGATGCAGACCAAGCTTTGCAAATAGAAATTTGCGTTAGAAATTGAAGCTGCCCTGTCCTTTTTCTTCGACGCTCTTTGATTCATCAACTTCTTCAGAAGTCGGCGCGCGCTCGCCGCGACGAAGCGCGTTGACGAGCAGGTGCGCGCGACGCGTCGGCTCAGGCTGTCGATAACCGCCATCGGTCTTGAGCGTCAAATCAATCGCGCTTTCAAGATCAATCAAATGTCCGGGCGAGACATAGATGGGCTGCACGCGCGTCTTCGTCCTGACGGCTGCTCCGATTGTCTCGCCCTTGTCGATAAGCGGCGACCAACTGCCGCGCGCCTCGTCGGGTTCCTGATACTTGCCGACGAGGACAGACTTTGCGCACCCGAGCGTCGGGCGCTCGATCATCAACCCGACGTGCGAAGCAATTCCGACGCGGCGCGGGTGCGCAAGCCCCTGCCCGTCGAACATGACGGCATCCGGTTCAGCTTTCAATTTCTTCCATGTTTCCAAAAGCGAAGGAGTCTCGCGAAAAGAGAGAAGGCCCGGCACGTATGGAAACTTTGTCTCGCTTATTACGCCGACCTCTTCGACCACTTCAAGCGACGGCAGACGCAGCACGACTATTCCTGCGTATATCGTCGGGTCGTACTTATTAAAAGAGATGTCGCAACCCGCGATTGTCTCAATCGCACGTTTGAGCGGCGCAATCATCACGCGCTCACGCAAACTCTTCTGAAGCTCGACGGCCTCGCGCGGCTTCAAATCCCAATCATGCAGCTTCGTATAACGAGCCATAAAAACAGGGGTTGGGAGTCAGAACACAGAAGTCAAACGTAGGAAGTAGGAAGGAAGCCGCAGGCGTTTTTACATTCTGACTTCTGACTCTTGACCTTTGTCTTCTTTTAAGGTTTTGACCTCTTCTGAAAAATCCACCGTCGCGCTCGAAGAGATTTCTGCGTCGTTTTGAATGATTGAATGGACGCGCCAGCGCGCATCGTCGCGTTCGGGAAAATCTACGCGAAAGTGTCCGCCGCGCGATTCCTCGCGCCAGAGAGCCGAACGCGCAATCAGCATAGCGACCGTCAGAAAATTACGCGGGCCGGGACGAAGCCGAGCGCGCTCAATCTCTTCAAATTCGCGGAGCGCACGCTGCATCGAATGACGCGAGCGAAGAATGCCGACACGCTCCCACATCAGACGGCGCACGCGCTTGCGCACGGCAAGCTCTGCCGCCGACGCGCGGCTTAGCTCCTCAGGCGTGCGCACTCTGACAGATTGCATCTCATCAATCGTTTTCGATGCGACTCGCAAGGGTTCATCGGCCAAATCTTGCGCGGCTGCTGCGCCCGCCCTTGCACCGAAAACCAAACCTTCGAGCAGAGAGTTTGAAGCAAGACGGTTTGCGCCGTGAACTCCTGTGCAGGCTGTCTCGCCTGCGGCGTAGAGCCCGCGCAGAGAGGTGCGCCCGTCGAGGTCTGTCCGCACGCCGCCCATCATGTAATGCGCGGCGGGGCTGACGGGCACAGGTTCGCGCGTCAAATCCAGATCATGATGCAAACAGGTCTCATAAATTTTGGGGAAACGCGTGCGGACAAAACGCGCGTCGAGCGCGGTCATATCGAGAAAGACCGTGCGCGTCGCCGTCCTCTCCATCTCCGCGACGATTGAGCGAGTGACGATGTCGCGCGGCGCAAGCTCCGCGCTACTGTGGTAACGCGTCATAAAACGTTTTCCCGATGCGTTTCTGAGCACGCCGCCCTCGCCGCGCATTGCCTCCGACAAAAGAAATCGCGGAGCGCCCTCGACGTTTAAGGCCGTCGGGTGAAACTGTACAAACTCCATATCGGCTAGCTGCGCGCCCGCCAGATAAGCCATCGCCATCCCGTCGCCGGTTGCGACTTCAGGGTTTGTCGTGTGAAGAAAAAGCTGCCCCGCCCCGCCCGATGCAAGCACAACGCCGCGCGCGCTCATCACGCGCGGCGAGCGCACAACAGGGTCGAGATAGCGCACGCCGCTGACGCGTCCTTCTTCGACGACGAGCGATTCGGTTGCCGCGTGCGGAACAAATGCGATATTCGGCTCTTGCTCGGCGCGTGCGATAAGCGCGCGGACGATCTCTCGCCCGGTCGAATCTCCGCCCGCATGAAGAATTCTCCGGCGCGAGTGTGCGGCCTCCTGCGTGAAGTGTAGGCGACCGTCCTTACGGTCAAACTTCGTTCCCCACTCCATCAATTCGCGCATGTACTTCTGCCCGTCATCGACGAGCACCGTCACCGCTCTTTCGTCGCAAAGCCCTGCTCCCGCCGCCGCCGTGTCCTCTTCATGCAGGCTCGCTTCATCCTCTTCCGAAAGCGCGACGGCCACGCCGCCCTGCGCATATTCTGTGTTCGATTCGTTCGTTCGGTCTTTGGTCAGAACGGTCACGCTCGCGCCGCGCTGCGCCAGCTCAATCGCCGCGCGAAGCCCCGCGATGCCGCTCCCGATGACGATAAAATCTGTTTCCATAAAAAGTGTGCTCTACTTTGTCAATCCTTCTTTGACGCGATGCGCCTGCCAGAGATGTCGGCGCTCGTGCGCGGCGACAAAGGGAAAGACCTGGCCGAGACTGATGCGAAGAAAGCGGCTGACGGGCGAGGCTATTTTGACGCGGCGCAGGTGAAGCCCTTCCACGCCGTAGAGACGCTCGATAAATTGATCCTGCAAATTCATAAATGCGGGCACAACGACCAGCAAGAGATGTTCAGGCATCGGCGTAAAAATCTTCGGAGCTTTGAACTTCAATTTGGCTTGCGGCCCTGCGCCGCGCACAAACATCCGATGCAAAGGCCCATAGCGAAACGGGCCTTTGCCGAGCGTGCGCGCCTCGCGCGCTTCGCGAATGCGTCGGTCGATGCGCGGCAGATAAAACTGTCCCGTCACGTTGAGGTGCGCGAGACATTCTGCAATCGACCACGCGCCCGGCGCAGGCCGCCAGTTGAAATCTTTGTCCGAGAGGTTTTCGACAAGCCCGCGCGCATCCATCTTTATCGCTTCAAACTCGGCGCGATAATTTTCCAGCTCCGTCGAAAGCGTGCGTTCGTCCAGCGCTTCTTTCATCAATAAAACTCCCGCGTCAGATGCCGCGCGTGTTCATCAAAACGACGCGCCAGCCGTCCGGGTCTTCAAACGTCACGCCTCGCCCGGCCCAGTAAGGATTCTCAGGCTCGACCGGTTCATGCCCGTGCGCCTTCAAACGCTCGACCATCCGCGCAATCTCATGTGCGTCCTCGATGTAAAAGACAAGCAGGTTGTCTTTCGACGGCGCTGGGCACGAACTGCCCTGATCATGCCGCGTGAACTCAAGATGATAATCGCTTGCGGGCAAACCCAACATCACGCCGTCGTACCCCGCATGCCCCGCAAACGCACCAATCTGAACAAGACCGAGCGCGTCACGATAAAACGCAACGACAGCTTCAAGCTTATCGGTCGGGCGCGCAATGCGCACTTGCGCAACCGTTAATCCCGGAGGCCATTGATTGTTCATCGCATTCTAAAGCGGAAGAGTTTCCGTTTACTTCTTCTTCTGCACCTTCTTTATTGCGCGCGAGATGCGTTTCTCGCGCTCTTTCCGCTCGCGCGCAAGACCCATGTTCTGGCGCGCTTCCTTCTCTTCCATCTCGCGCATCATCTTTGTGTAGTTTGCGTAACGCTCGGCGTTCAACTCGCCCGAAGCAAGCGCGTCGCGGACGGCGCAGCCCGGTTCGTTTTGATGCCGGCAGTCGGTAAAACGGCAACGCGCGGCAACCTCTTCGATCTCCTCGAAGGTCTCGCGCATCCCGCGCTCGCTGACCAGCAGTTGCAGCTCACGCATGCCCGGCGTATCGATGACGAGTGCGCCTGTGGGCAGAACTATCAGCTCGCGTCGCGTCGTTGTGTGGCGACCCCGGCTGTCGCTTACCCTCACTTCGGCTGTGCGCTGTATGTCAGCGCCTGCAAGCCGGTTGACGATTGTCGATTTACCCACGCCTGACGAACCCATCAACGCGACGGTCTGACCAGAAGCAATCAACGGCTCTAGCTGCGCTAATTGTTCGTCGTGCTTCGCACTCAAAATTATGACGGGCACGCCGGGCGCTATGCGCTCAACCTCTTCGACGCGCTTCTCGGCTTCCGTGATAAGGTCTGCTTTGTTTAAGAGAACGACGGGATGTGCGCCGCTCTCCCAAGCCATGATGAGGTAGCGTTCGATTCGGCGCGGGTTGTAATCGTCGTCAAGACCCGTGACCAGAAAGACCGTGTCAACGTTGGCCGCCACGACCTGTTCTTCGTCGCGCGTCCCTGCGGCCTTGCGCGCAAACTTGCTCCGGCGCGGAAGCACCGCATGAATCATCGTCTGTCCGTCGCCTGCGCGCGTGCGCGTGACGACCCAGTCGCCGACGGCAGGCAAATCTTCCGGCCCTGCGGCTTGATGACGAAGACGGCCCGTCGCCTCCGCCTGAATCTCTCCTTCGTCGGTTTGCAGCACGTAAATCTTATTGTGCTGCAAGACGACGCGCCCTACGCTGTAGCCTTGCTCGGCGTAAGGCGCAAAGGCTTCCGCAAAGAAATCGTCCCAACCGAATTTTTTGAGATTAGTTTCTTCCATCACGGGCGAGAACCTGGTTTCGCGCGCGGCCCTTCATAACGATAGTGGCCCGTAATCTTCCAGCTAAAAAGCACGTCTTCCATCTTCGGCCCCGCGCCGATGTTATGGACGATCTGAAAACGCTCACGGTCTGATTCTGAAGCAACGTTGACGACGATGCCGATGTGCGTCAGCCCTCCGCCCAAGTCCCACGTCACCACGTCGCCGGGCCGGTAGTCGCGCGCGTTAGAAGTGATGCGAAGCTCCGTACCTTTACGCGAAAAGAAGACCATCAAATTCGGGACGCGTCGATGATCGATATTTGTATCGGGTCGCTTTAATCCCCACTTCTTCGGGTAGAGATGAAAGTTGCGCGCCATGTCTTCGTGAACTTCTTTTTGCAGATCGACGCCGAGCTTGCGATATGGTCGAATCACCTCGTCCGTACACACGCCGACCTCGGCGGGCACGTCGCCGTTCGGATAAGGAATCACAAAATAGGTGGGATCGTAACGCACCTCGTGATTGGTGCGCTCAATCGCCGCTTCGACAAGGCGGTCGAGAAACTGTGAGCCGCTCGAAACCTTCTGCGCAGTGTTTGTACTTTGCGCCGCGCTCTGCTGGCTGAGCGTTTGCTGCGACTGCTGTTGAGATGCATTCGACGACGCGCTGCATCCCGCGAGGACGAACACAAGCACGCCCGTCGTCAAACTGCATCGCACAGAAAAATCTCTTTTCATCTCGATCAGGCTACCTGTTAAGAACTCTATTCCGATTCGCCGCCTTCAGGCCCATAAAAGATGACCCACACGGCCAGATCATCCGTAAAATTCTCAAACCGATGCGCTACGCCCGCCGCAGCAAACAGAAAATCGTTCGGCCCAAACTCCACGCGCTCACCATCTGAGACAAACTCGCCGCGCCCGCGCGCCACAACATAAACCTCGTCGCGCGCGTGCGGCTGCTGCGCGTCCGTCCCGCGCGGCGCATAGACTTCGACAAGCAGCGTCCCGTGCTTAAAAACGGTCGTGAAACGCTTTCCATCTTCGGTCGGTAGCGTGTCCAAACCCTCATCAATGCGCAAGCGTTTCGTTTTCATCACATTAAGAAATTTACTCTTCAACAGTCTGCCGGGTAAATATCTATCTTTCGCGCAGATTGAGTCAATGAGGCAAAGCAGCACTCTAACGCAGAGCAGCGCGCACGCGGCGGGCAAGGTCGTCGGTTCGGACGAACCAGAAGCGATTGGTGTTGACGATGCGACGGTCGTCGAGCCACACGCTCAGCTCGCCGATTCCGCCCCAACGCAGCTCAACGTCGAGTCCGTCCTGCTCTGTTAGCGTCGCGGCCAGGCGCGTCGCCACCATCCGTTTTTCTGGACACACGGGGCAGCGTCGAATCGTGATGCGGGTCATTGGGTTTTCACTCCTTTGCAGACCCGATAATACGTAGAGGCGACGGCGTGCGTTTGTAAAATCTTGGATACATCGGGCGCGCGTTCGTGAACGAGCGGCACGGCGTTGTAAAATAAGCACGACATGGAAAATGCACTACATCTGACGGGACTTGCGCAGGCCGAGCTTGTGTCTTACGTCGAATCTTTTGGCGAGCCGAAGTATCGCGCACGTCAAATCTTCGGTGCGCTCCAGCGTCGTCGTTTACGCTCATTTGACGAGATGACCGATCTGCCCAAAGAGCTTCGCGCGCGTCTCGCGCAGAGCGCGACCGCTTCGACGCTCACGGTCGAATCGCGTTTTGTGGCCGAAGACGGGACGCGTCGCTATTTGATGAAGACGCGCGACGGGCTGCCCGTCGAGACCGTTTTTATTCCTGAAGAGCGACGCGACACGATCTGTTTTTCTTCACAGTCGGGTTGCCCGCTTCAATGCAGCTTCTGTCTGACGGCCAAGCTCGGACTTCTCAGAACTCTCGAAGCCGGTGAGATTGTCGAGCAGATCATCATTGCTCTCAACGATGCTTACGGAGTCGGCGCAGAGACTCCGCACGGCACAAATCTTGTGGCGATGGGCGCGGGCGAGCCTTTTCTTGCCTACGACTCTTTGATGAAAGCCCTGCGCATCATGTCTGACAGGGAAGGACTCTACATCGTGCCGAATCGCGTGACGGTCTCGACCGCCGGCATCGTCCCGCGCATACTCGAACTCGCAAAAGAACCTGACCGCCCGCACCTCGCCATCTCGCTTGCCGCGCCAAACGACGAGCTGCGCGACGAGTTGATGCCGATCAATAAGAAGTGGCCGATTGCGGAGCTTCTCTCGGCGTGTAAAGTTTTTGAGAAGTCTTTGCGGGCGGGCGAGCGTTTCACTTTTGAGTATGTGATGCTTGACGGCGTGAATGATTCGGACGAACATGCGCGACAGCTTGCCAATTTGCTCAACCGTCACGGGCTGCAACGCGTCAAGATCAATCTTATTCCGCACAACCGGGCCGAGGGTCTTCCCTATCAACCTTCGACGGAAGCACGCGTCGAAAGTTTTCGCCGGATACTCGAATCCAAAGGCGTAAGCGCTTTTGTCCGAAGACCGCGCGGGCGAGACATCTATGCCGCGTGCGGGCAGTTGGCCGCGCGCGGGGCAAGCGCGCCCCGACTTTTGCAAATCTCCTGACGTTTCTGTTTTTCGTTGTGCGCGGGTAAAATTGCTCGCAACCCAAATAAAATTTTGCGAGTCGAATCAAACATGAAACTTAAAGCTTCAATCATCAGTGTGTGCGTGCTTGTAGTTGCGCTTTCATCCGTCATCGACGCACGAACAAACAGCGTCGCTTCAAATTCGACGTTTACGCTTGAGCCTGTGCTGCAACCGAGCATCGATGTCAACGGAGTCTTCTCGGTCAAAAAAGCTCCGCGCGGCGGGACGTTTCAGGGCGCGGTTATGCTCGGCATCCCGAACGGTTATCACATCAACTCGAATCGCCCGACCAACAAATTTATGATTCCGACAAGCGTCCGCGTCACGGCCCCGCGCGGCGTACGCATCGGCCCTATGCGCTTCCCGCGCGCAAACGTCCGCAGCTTCGCTTTCGCGCCTGACGAGCGCCTGCCCGTGTTTGAAGGCAACCCGGCTGTGCGTTTCGACGTGACCGTGCCCGCAGGCTTTGCGCAAGACAAGATTCGTCTGCGCGTCGTCGTCTCATACCAAGCCTGTTCCGACGAAGCATGTTTTCGGCCTGACACGCGAGATGTCACGCTCTCATTAAACGTCGCGGACGCAGATGAAGAGGTTGAAAACATCAACGGCCACATCTTCGGACGCGCGCGCGGTCGTCGCAAGTGATCTATCTGCGACCGACGACGGAGAGAAGTCGGCCCGTCTTGCCGTGCAGAAGTTTTTCGCGCCGGTAGGAAAAGAAGAGGTCTGTGCGACACATAGTGCAGAGCGGCAGCACGTCGATGCGCTCAACGGATAGGCCTGCGCCCGTGAGTTGTTCGCGGTTGGCTCTTTGAAGATCGACAAGCGCGTGTCCTTCGCGCGTCTTTGTAAACCATTCGTCGGCGCGCGCAAATTTTTCGCGGAAAGCGTCTATCACTTCGCGCCCGACTTCGTAGCAGCAGCCGCGCGCCGCAGGGCCGATGGCCGCGCGCAAATCTTCGACGCGCACGTCATACTCTTCGCGCATCCGTTCGATTGTGTGTGGAATAATTTCCGCAAGCGTGCCGCGCCAGCCTGCATGAATGGCGGCGCATGCGCCCGTCTGCGCATCTCCTAAAAGAATAGGCACGCAGTCGGCGGTCTTTACGCCGATGAGGATGTTTGTAAGACGTGTTGTCAGCGCGTCGCAATGCTGATCTTCCGATCCTGTGCGCGAGCGCGCTTCGCTTTCATCTCTGACGACGCGCACGTCCGAGCCGTGAACCTGCCAGCAGGCTGCTAATGACCAATCGCCGCCGAGAAGGTTGATAAAGCGTCGGCGATTTTCATGTATGTTCTCGGCTGCGTCCTCGTTAAAGCCGGCGAGGTTGAGCGAGTTTTCGGGATAGCTGCTCACGCCGCCTGTGCGCGTCGAAAAGGCATTAGTGAACCCTTCGCGCGCTAGTGCGTCGCACTGAACGGCGCGCACGCCCGATTGTTCAAGCCAGGAGAAACCGGCAGCCGTCAACTCTTTTTCTTCCGTGATTGTTTCCATCGGCATAGACATTATCGAAGTCGCGCGCATGAGCCAAGTCATGGCGCGCACGCCTCGCTTTGTCGCGCGCGTTTTTACCGATGATGAAAGGTCTTACTGCGATGCGTGCGGAGTCAACCGTGCGCAGCATTACGCTGCGCGCTTTGCGGCAAAAGAGGCCGCGTTGAAAGCGTTGAGGACGGGTTGGCGCGGCGGGATCAAGTGGCACGACGTTGAAGTAACTCGAAGGGAGACAGGCGAGCCTGCCGTTGTTTTTCGCGGCGAGGCGCAAAAGATATTCGTCCAGATGGGCGCAACCCGCGCGCACCTTTCACTCTCACACACCGCCGCACACGCCGTCGCGCAGGTGATTCTTGAAAAAATAGAATAAGCGCGAAAGTCATTAGCTTATCAACAAACGTTGAGAGGCGGGCTGGTGGGCCCGCCTCTCAACAATCTGTAAATTGATTTGTAAAT
>CBDUCU010000013.1:0-18984 GCA_965365725.1 uncultured bacterium
GCACGTCGGCGCGTTCAAACATGCCCGCCGCGCCCTCTGCTCCGTCCTGTCGGGTCTGACGGCGCGTGTAGCTGAACAACATTCCCGCCGCGTCCGTATTGAGCGGTCGCCAGGCGAGCGCGGCCTGTGCGTTTAAGGACGAGTTGCCGCGACCAGAAAAACTTGCGCGCGAAATCTGAAAACGCGCCAGCGTCGTTACGTTGTCGCCAATGCGACCCGCCGCGCCGAGCGTCAAGGCCGAACCCATTCCGCCCCTATCACGCATCTCGTAACGTGCAGACGAGCGGAAGTTTTCGTTCGGCTGCCAGCCCATGCCGAAGTGAATATTGTTAAAGCTCTCGCCCGCGCCCGCCAGATGAAAGCCGCGCTCGTAGCCGAGATCGAGCGACAACTCTTTGTTGAGTTGAAAGCGATTTTGCAGACCGATGACGGCGAAGCTGTCCGCGCCGCTCACGCCGTTCTCAAGCTGATAACGGCTGTTGAGACTTGCGTATTTGCCGAGCCGCGTCTCAACGCCGACGGCGGTCTCGCGTCGTGCGCCTGAGATTGCAAAACCCGTCGCGGAGAAATCTCCGATGGGCGTGATCGGCGCGGAGGCGAGTCGCTGCGTAAAGAAGAGCCGCGTAAACTGGTTGTATTGATAGTTTGCGGCCAATGTCGTCTGGTTCGGATAGGTCGGGTCGGCTTCCGAAAGGTTCTGCTCGCGCTTCACAGAGAGTTGGAGTTTATCGGTCGCCTGCCACTCCGCGCCCAGGGTCAGAAGATTTGAATTTGTCTCACGCCCCGCAGCGTTGTCCTGATAACGACGCGCGTCATAGCCCACGCTCGCGCGCAAATCGTCGCCAATATTCTCCGTCCACTGAACCGATGCCGTCAGACGACTGTTGTCAACGTTCTCGGTCTTGTTGCGCTCGTCCGTGACTCCGAGATGAAGCGTCGAAGTCTTGCGCACGCGCATGTCAACCGACACATCCATGCGACGCGAGCCGGGCGTGACGGTTGCGCCAAACGGATTCATAAAGTTTTGATCGGCGCGCAGGAAGCTCGCACGCAGACGCGCCTCTTTGAACGGCAGAGGCTGCTCCAATTCGACGCGCAGAGCGTTTCCATCATGGCGATTATTGTCTTCGCCGCTCGTCGAAAAAAGATTTCCGCTAAAGGCCGCGCGCCCCCGACTCGTCGCCCACTCCGCGCGCACGCGCCCGCCTTCGGGCAGCTTCTTCTCTGCGTCCACGCCGCCGATAAAGAACGAGCCAAACTCTGATTGCTTCTGCTCGACCGCCGAGAGACCCAGTTTGAGTCCGAGGCTCTCGAAGTTTTTAACGACGCGCGCCGTATAGACCGCCGAAGACATGCCTTCCGCGCGGTGCTCGTATGAGACGACGACCTGCACGAGATTCAACTGATAATCAAAGGCCGAAACGGGGCGCAAGAAAAATATCTCGCCGGTCGAAGCGTTCAAGTTGTAATCCACAGAGCGCACAAGCGGCTCGCGCGAGATTATCACTTCCGGGTTGCGTCGATCTCTGACTTCAATCGTCACGACTTCGGAGCCGGCCAAAACGTCCGCGTGCGAAAGACGCTGGAAGCCGAGCGCGCCGCCGTCAAATACGTCGCGCGCAAACGCCGTGTCGGGCCTCGCGCCTGTGACGGAAACAAAATCGCCCTTCGAGTTTTCGACGTGCAGTTTCACGCCCGTCAAACGTCGTGAGTACGAGGCAAGACCCGCCTCGCGGTTTTCGGTCTCAAAGTCGCCGAACATGAGGAAGGAACGCCCGCGATCAAGCCGCGCGTAGAGCTTCGAGTTCGACTGCGCGTCTTCATAACGCGTCGAGGAATCGCCAAAGAGCGGATAGGCGCGCTCCAATGGATCGAGCTGGAAGAAGCGGTCGTTGCCGGAAGTTCGATTGATCGGGCGTTGGCTGTCGTAAGCAAGCGTCAAAAGATTTTTGCCGAACATTTGCCCGCGATAAAAGAATGCGAGACGCGTGCGCGCGCTCTCCTCGGAATCGTGCATCGAGATTTCGGGCGCGGCCCCGCCGATGGAGACTTCCGCCAGACCGACCAGAATCGACGGTCTCGCTTCGGGCGTAACGCGCACGCGCGATTCTGCGGCAATCGCGCCCGTCGTCGCACGAATCTCGACCGCACCCGGTGAAGCGTCCGCCACCAGCTCGACAAAACCCTCACCGCCCGCGAGCGCAATCACCTGCTGCTTTTCATTCACTGCATCGTTTGCAACAGCGCCGCTCTCATCCACGTTCGCGGCTTTTAATTTCGCTCCCGCTTCGACGCTTCTCTTCTCCGTCTTTTCTTCGCGCGCATCGACGCGAATGGCGCGCAACAGTCTTCCGGCGGAGACTTCCAAAGCCACCGCGCCATCAGCCGCCGGATTGCCCCAAGCATCGAGCGCGCGCACGCGCAACATCGCGCGGTCGCGCCCGCCCGCGCTCAGCTCGGTCTTGCTCGGAACAATCTCAAGCCGCTTGGCAGGCCCGCGCCCGTAGGCCGTTACCTCCGATGTCTCGCCCTTCGAGCCGTCTTCCGCAATTGCTGTGACTCGGATTTTGTTCGGGCCGGGCTGCATGCCGATGCCGATAAAAGAGAAGCTCGCAATCCTGTTTTTGTGATCCGCGCGTCGCTCGCCGATCTTCGCATCGGGAACGCGCTCGCCGTTGACCTCGACCGCCACAGACCAACCGGCAGCCACGCGCGCATCGACTTCAAGCGCCGCACTCGTTACGACCGCGTTAGGTTTTGGCGAAACGATTTCAACTTTGCCCGCCGCTACGGGTGCAACCGTCTCTGTCGCTTCGACTTCGTAAACGCCCGAGGCAAGCCGCTCTTTCGCGCTCGATGAAAGCTTTGCTTCCGAAGCGCGTTTCTCATCCGTCTCGACGCTATTCGCACTTGTCTCTGCTTCGCTCTGCGTTGCAACGCGCGCTCGGTTGCTCTGCGCAAAACTCGTCGCGGATTGAGGTCGCGCGCTTGCGCTCAAATCTTCATTGTCGGCATCGGGAGGAGGGGTGAGCGCAAAGTTTTGTCTGAGAAGCGAGCCGCCGCCCAGGGGCGTGCGCAGAAGTCGCGTCCAGCTCTTTTGATCGCGTCGCGCTGAATCCGAAAGCGCATAACCTGCGGGGAGCGTCACGGGGTCGAGCGCGATGACGTGCGAGCCTTCGCCGACGGTCGGGAAATTGTATTGTCCTACAGAATCGGTCAAAACCGACTGCCCGTTGTTGAGATACAGACGCACGCCCGCCATCGCGCGTTCGCCGTCGTCAAACATCCCGTTGCGGTTCGCATCTTCAAAGACGCGGCCCAGAATTATCTGCTGCGTCGAAAACACGCCGCGACGCACGCGCACCGCAGCGCGCGCCGCTTCGGTCACAACGCGCTCGCCTGTCAAAACAAAGCGCCCTTGCGCTATGGCGGAGTTGATCTGCTCGCCCTCGCGCGCGTTTGCGCCGATGCGGACGCGATACGAAAGCGTTGCGCGCGCGCCTGCCGGAAGCGTGCCGAGCTTGAAAAGCAATAGCCCGCCCGCGAGTTGTTCTGGTTCGATTGAGCGCAGACCCGTCGGCGGCACTTCGGCGCGCGCCGATCCTTCGGCGTAATGAAACGAACCGGGAAGCGTGTCTCTGATCTCCGTCTCTTCGAGCGCCGAGTCGGTTGCATTGTGGACTTCGACGCGATAGGTGACGACTTCGCCGACTTCCGCCGAAGGTCTGTCAGACGCTTTCTGAATCTCTACGGCAGTGGTCTCAAACATCGGCACGTTGAGCGCGAAGGCCGCGAGGTTTGGAATAGTCACCGCATCGGTCGTCAAATCGAAAGCGCCTGCGCGAGCAAGCGGCTGTCCGTCGAGCGCGCGCAGAGTCAGCGAGAAGAGATTATTCGCCGCGCCCGCAGGCTCGACCAACGCTTCGATCATTCGTGCGCGAAAGCCCTGCGCCGTGACGTTAAGGAAGTAGCGCGCGCCGCCTGCGCCCGGCGTGGCAAGCTGTGTAGGTGAGAGCGCAAAGCTCCAACGCCCTTGCGCGTCGGTCGAGAATGGATTTGCGTTCTCCGTGTTCGGCTCGGAGCCGTTTGATGAGAGCGTCGCTGTTGCGCCGCTCGTTGCATCCGAGAGAAGCGCAACGCGCGCACCGGCAATCGCTGATGCGCCACCCGATCTGCCTTCATAGACAAGACCGAAAGGATTGACGACGGCAATTGCCTCCGTCGTCAAAGAAGGCGAGGCATTCTCAGCCGTAATGGTCGCCGCGTTGACAACGCCCGCGCCAGCCGCAACCGTCTGCGCAACGTGAGCCTGAAAACCGACCTCGACAAGCTCGCCCGTTTTCACTTCGGCAAGACGCACTTCGATGCGACGGTTCGTGTATGAGCCTTCGTCAGCGTCGCTCGCATCGGTCAGATTTTTGTTGCCGACGCGGAGCGTGCCCGCGATGTATTCGAGACCTTCGGGCAGCTCGTCGCGCATAACTACAGAGCGTGCCGCAACGTCGCCGTGATTGCGAAAAGCGATGCGGTAGTTGAGCGTCTGCCCGCGCGCCGCCACGACGCGCTCGCGTCCCTCGACGGTTTTCAAGGGTGGAAGCCGCGCATCGTTTGGAGAACCAAATCGCGCGCCGTTGCCGACCGCGTTGATAATCGTGCCTGCGTCTTCTACCGAGCCGTTGGCCGTATCGGGCACGCTTGAGCGCGCCGTAATCGAAATGGTCAAACGCGAACCCGGCTCAACCGCGTTTGTGTCGATTGTGGCAAGCACGCCCGCACACTCTCCGCGCGCAAGACGTGGACTCAAGGTCGCGTCGAGCTGAATGAGCCGGTCGTCGTCGCCAAACGTGCCGCTTGCGTCCGTATCGAAATGAAGAGAGACGATTGACGAAGGCGCGCTTATATCCGCGCGAGTAATCGTGTAAAGGTCGGGCGTGTTGCCCGTGTTGCAGATGCGAAAGACTCGGACAACGCGCTCGTTTGCCACGACGGTGGCCGAAGCTTGCGTCTCATCAGGCGTGACGACCAAACCCGAAACCGCTTTGACCGTCACAGAGACCGTCGGCGAGACCGTGCGAAATGCTTGCCCCAACCCGTCTTCATAAACGGCCTCAGCGCGGTTCTCGATAATCGTGCCGGGTTCGAGAGGATTGTCAGCCAGAGCGACACGCGCAAACGCGCCCGCCGCCGTCGCAAACAAAAGTGCGACGATGGCGAGCGCGCGTGCGTGTGTGCGGGGAAGGAACATGAAGTAGAAGGAGTCAGAAGTCAGGAGTCGGAATGAAGACGGCGTTTATTCTGTCTTCTGTCTTCTGACTCCTGACTTCCGCGTCAGTTAGTTGATCCGGCGACGGAAGGTGAACGTGCCGGACTGTCCTGGGGCGAGCGTGCCGACGCTGTCGGTGAGGAGAGTCGAGGCGGCTGCATCGCCCGCGATTGTGCCGCCGCGCGTGTCTGAGGCCGAGCCGACGACCTGCGTCGTGGTTGTGCCCCAGTTGTTCGGCGCGAGGTTGCCGTTTTCGGTGATGACGAGCGATGAGGCCGTCAGTTGCACGCAGTTTGTGCCGCCGCCCGAAGAGATATTCTGGTAAGCGACTGAATACTCGATGTCTGCGCCCGGAACGGGGTCGGTCGCGCCGCCCACGCCCGTCGCGTTGATGACGGTCGCCGTCTTCGTCAGCCGGAGGAAGCCTGTGTAGAGACGGTCGATGGTGTCGTTTGAAGAGGCGGGAGTGTTGGCCGAGGTGGCACGAATGGTGACGGCAAAACCGTTGAGGACGGCGCTGCCCGAAGGCGCTGTGACGCGCACGGTGACGTTTGCATCCGCGCCGAACGCGACGCTGAGCGTTGTGCTTCCGCCGCCGGAAAGTGTCACAAAGCCCGCGCCCGCATCGACCTGAACGGTAAAGCCTGCCGGGACGGTCGGCGCGGTCAGGGTAAAGGTGTCGTCGGCGTTTCCGGTGTTGCGGATGGTGTTGACGAAATCAAGGCTGGCGGCTGAGGTTGTGTTGCTGCCAAAGCCGAGACCGGCGACAACGGCAGGCGCGACAGACTTATTCGTATAGTCGTCGTTTGTGTCGGTCGGGCCGACGGCTGCCGGAAACGCGCTCGGGCCGATGAGGACTGCGCCGGAAAGAATCAGTGTCGTGGGGACGCGGAAGCCCTGCGTCGGCGTAGCCGCATCGGTGCCAAGACGCGGCTCGTCGAAATTGGCGTTGCCGTCGCCCTTGCTCGCAATGTTGTCGCCCGATTGATCCGTGACGGCGGCGCTGACGGTGTTGCGCGCAAAAGCATCGCCGACCGCAAAGATGGGCACGGAGGCGTTGACGTTTGTGCGAATCGTGACGACGAGCTGAAGGTTGTTGACCGACGCACCCGAAGCAAGCGTTGCACCGACGTTAAAGGCGACGCGCGTTGTGCCCGATGCGGGAGGCGTAGTCGTCCAGACCGTGCCAGCCGCGAGAGGGTCATTTGTGAGTGCCGAAGTCGAATAGAGCACGGTGACTCCGCCCGGCGGCGTGATCGACGTAAAGTCTGTGCCTACGGGGACGGGAACGATGACGAACACGCCTGTATTCGACCCGGCGGGCGCACCAGCAAGCGTCTGCTGCGAGGCCGTGCGCTGGCCCGTGTTCTCAAGCGCGTAGGTGTATGTGATGGCAGAGCCTAAAGCGACGGGGCCAGCCGGATAGTTGACCGTGAGACGCAACTGAGCGTCGTTTTCAACGGTCGCGGTGACGTCGCCGCGCGCTTCCGATTCTCCGTTGACGGGCGCGCTCGCGCCTGAAGAGGTGCGCACTTCGGCGGCTGAAGTGTTGGCCGTCTGGTTGTCGAATGAAGGGCCGCCCGCGCCCGCGTCGCCGAGACGGACGCTGACGGTCGAGCCTGCCGCCGCGCCAGCATTGACGTTGACTCTGACGATGACGGTCAGCGTCGCATTTCGCGCAACCGAAGCCGAGAGCACGTCCGAGCCGTTGGCGAAGATGTCTGTGTCGCCAGCGTCGATGCCGTTCGAGTCCGTATCAATGACGGCTGATTGAACCGTCGCCGGCCCCGTCAGAGCGATTGACGCGCCCGATGCGAGAAAGCGCACCTGCGTTGCGAAGTTGCTCGTGTTTGTGACGGTGAAGGTAAAGTCAACGCTCGTCTGGCCTGAGACGACCGAGGGGTTCGAGCCTGCGTCGGGCGTGATGGCGAGACCCGAAACGTTTGCAACCGTGACGGTGACGGTGTTTGAGACCGTGTTATATGTGCTTGTGCCGTCAGAATAAGAGGCCGAAGCTTGGTTCTGTATCTGCGTGCCGCCGGCGGTCTGCGCGTGCACGCCCTGAAGCGTCCCGCATGCGACGACGAGCAGCACGGCGAGGGCCGCAAGGGTGCGGCGCATAAAAGTGCTGGGGATGTTTGAGCTTGTGTTCATGTTCATTCCTCGTATCTGTTTGGAAGGCGGGCCGGTTGTGCCTTTGGTTAGGCGGCGGGAGCTTTTGAAGGAAGACGCTCGACGAGGCCGACTGTTTAAGAGACAAATCCGTGTAGCTGACGGATGCGCCCGCGCGTTCTTTTTTTACTTAACGCGCACCTTGTAAGAAGCCGCGAGACGACCGCCTGCGGCCAGCTCGTCCGTCCACTCGTAGCGCACCTGTGTGTACATCGAAACGGGAGCGGCCACGCGCTTGATTGTGCCGTCCGCCTGACGCTCTTCGATAATGGGCTGTGTCGAGAAGGTCTTGCCGCCGTCGATTGAATAGGTGACGCTCGAACCCTTCTCGCTCGCGGCGCTACCGGCGACAAAAGAGGTGCCCGCAGGAATCTGGCCGACGGCCTTGTACTCGCGCGCTGCACCCGTGCCTTCGTTCGTCGAGACAATCTGCCAATCGAGAACCTCGCCGGGTTTGACCGTCTCGACCTTTTCGATGGCGAGCCGCTCGCCTCCGCGCTCGACCGTCCCCGACAGCATGACTTTTACTTCGGGACGCGCCGACGACGTTTTCATTGTGTGAGTGCGCGCAAGTCCTAAGGCAGCGCCGCCGAGTGCGACGACGCACAACGCGACGACAGGAATCAGGCGCGTTCTCATCTTCAATCTCTTCATATTCGTCTCCTTCGTTTTTCTACTGAGGTGGATTTTTGAGGATCGGGGCGGCGTTCTTTAGCGAACGGTCGGGCGGAGTTTCGGCGCAAAGAACGCGCCGTTAAGACTTACTCAGGCGGGGTCTGAGACCATCGCATGCTCGTTGAGCGCGCATGCGACGGCGTATAAAAAATCCTTGATGCGGATGGGTCGCGGCAAAACGGCAGCAACGCGCGCCTGCGTCGCTGCGCGCATAATCTCCACCGGGCGATCGTGCAGCGCGATGAGCGCCGTGTCGGGCGCAATCTCGCGCAGAGCCTCGACCGCGCCCGCGCGTCCGAAGCCTGCTATGTCCAAACCGACGGCAATCAGATCGTAGCGTCCCTGTGAAGCCGCTCGCAGCACGTCCATCGTGTGCCGACACGTTTCGGCCTCATGACCGGCCGCACGCAGTGCTTCGACAAGCCTTGCGCCTTCCGCGCGGTCGTCGTCGCAAATCATCACTCGCGCCATCCTGGTTTCCCTTGTCGCTTCCAGAAGCTTTGGTCTTGACCCAAAATGCCCGGTCACTTCTCCACACTTTACAAGCGCCGTGCCGCATATAGATGTCGCACGCACAATTCGAGATAAACGTTGAATCGTATAGAGTTGAAGTGAGAGGCGGAAATCAGGCGGGCAAGCTCGGCGGCTGACAAAGATGACAATGTCGGCTGACAAAATGTCTGCCGGCTGTCATTTTGTCAGTCTAATCTTCGACGGCGAGAGTTTTTGATTCCGGGTGGGCTTCGTATTCGCGCAGCTTCCTGTAGAGAGTTCGTGCGGAGATACCGAGCAGGACGGCGGCGCGTTCGCGGTTGCCGCCGACTTCCTCAAGGACGCGGAGAATGTGTCGGCGTTCGAGAGCTTCAAGCGTGGGGGTCGGCTGCTCTGGGTCGGGCGCGGCAAACGGCGGCGCTTGATTTGACGCGCCCCTGCGCGCACTGTTCCCGACAATCTGTTCGGCATCGATGACATCGGCAGCGCTCAGCGCGGCGGCGCGCTCGATAGCGTTGCGCAGCTCGCGGACGTTGCCGGGCCAATCATGAGCTTCGAGTCGCTCGAGCGCGCCCTCGGCAAGTTTGAGAGCCGGGCGGCGAAAGCGTTCGCGGTTGCGCGAGAAGAAATATTCAACGAGCGGACGAACGTCTTCGCGCCGCTCGCGCAAAGGCGGGACGTGCAGAGAAATGACGTTGAGACGATAGAAGAGGTCTGCGCGAAAGCGCCCTTCGCGTACGTCTTCGGCAAGTCGTCGGTTGGTGGCCGCAATGATCCGCACGTCTGCCGTGCGGTCGCGCGTCGAGCCGAGCCGACGAAAGCGTCCCTCTTCGAGAAAATGTAGAAGCTTCGCCTGCGTCGGCTGCGGCAGCTCGCCCACCTCGTCGAGAAAGAGCGAAGAAGAATCCGCCGCTTCGATCAGCCCGTGCTTGGCGGCGGTCGCACCCGTAAAAGCCCCTTTCTCATGGCCGAAAAATTCCGACTCGAAAAGCGACTCCGGCATGGCCGCGCAATTGATCCTCACCATCGGCTGTTCAGAGCGCGCCGAGCGCGCGTGAATATAGCGCGCAATCACGTCTTTGCCCGTTCCCGATTCGCCCGTCACGACGACGGTCGAATCAGATCGCGCGGCGGTTTCGGCGAGCGCGGCCAGATCGCTCATCGCGCGGCTCTCATAGATGAACGTAGGCGCATCGCCCAGATGTGCGCGCGCTGCGTCGCGCAAAGAGGCAGTTTGTCTAACGAGCCGTCGCTTCTCTTCGGCCTTGCGAATGACGGCTTCTATCTCGTCAAGCGACGAGGGTTTTGTCAGATAATCGTAAGCGCCATGTCGCATCGCTTCGAGACCCGTGCCGAGCGACGTATCGGCGGTGAGCATCACGACTTCGGGCGGGTCTTCGAGCTTGCGTATCTCACGCAGCGCGTCGAGACCAGAGAGACCGGGCATGCGTATGTCGAGCAGCACCACGTCGAAATCCGACTCGCCGAGAATTCTGAGCGCTTCTTCCGCAGACGCGGCCGAGAGCGCGTCAAAACCAGAACGTCCAATCTGTTCGGCGACGATGCGACGCAGCACGCCGTCGTCGTCAACTACGAGCACACGAATTCTCTTCATATAGACGGCGATAGGTGTCGGGTGATAAGTGATAAGAAAACTGTCGGGACGACATCATACCATTTGTCGCACGCCGCCTGTTACTGATCACTGTTTTTCAGGCGTGCGACGCGGAACCCAGAGACGAAAGCGGCTGCCCGCGCCGAGCTTTGATTCAACCGTCAGAGCGCCGCCGAGAGCTTCGGCAAGCGTCAACGAAATGGCGAGGCCGAGACCGGAGCCCGAGCCCGGGTCTTTTGTCGTAAAGAACGGATCAAAAATACGCGCCAGAGTTTCGGGCGCGATGCCCGCGCCGGTGTCTTCAACTTCGATGCGCATGCGCTGGCCGTCCGCATGCGTTGAGATTTTGACGCGCCCGCCGTCCTTCACCGCGTCGAGCGCGTTCGAGATAAGGTTGTCGAGAATCTGCCGCACCAGCGTCTCGTCGGTCGCCACATCACCGACCTTCTCATCAAGCTCCAGCGCAAACTCAACGGCGCGCTCGCGCGCACCCGCTTCAAACAGACGCGCCGCGCGCGCAACAATCGTATTCACATCGCACGATTCGCGCCGCGCACGACGCTGACGCGAAAGATCGAGCAAGCCGCTCGTGATGGCCTTTCCGCGCAAAGCCTGACGGACGATCTCTTCAAGATAAAAATTCCAATTTCTCTCAGACGCAATCTGCGAAAGCTCCGCCGAGCTTTTGAGGTCGCGTGTGATGGCTTCGGCGCAGGTCGTAATAGTGGCCAGAGGATTATTGATTTCATGCGCCACGCCTGCCGCCAACTGTCCGACGCTCGCCAAACGTCTGGTGCGCGCAAGCTGCTCTTGAATCTCAGACAGCTCCGTGATGTCGCTCCAGCTAATCACGCTCCACGAAGTCCGGAGCCCGGCGACCGGACTCCGGACAGTGTTGCTTTCCTGCGCGTGCGTCTCTTTCTGATTTCTGTCTGTTGATTCCAGATGCAACACTCCAGACTCCAGACTGACAAGCGGCGAGACCGAAACAAGATAACGACGACCGTCTTCGGCTTGAAGCTCAAAGGCTGTGGCCGTGCGCGCGACGCTGCCCTGTTTGAGATGGTAAGCGGCAGCGCGCTCGCCAAACAGACTCGTGAAAGCTTCGGCGCATGTCATACCGATGGCATCGGACGGCGCAGAAAGATTCATCATCTCGGCAGCGGCAAGGTTGCAACGCGTCACGCGCATCTCTTCGTCGTGGACGATGATGCCGTCCGGGATAGCATCGAAGGTCTGCTCCCAAACCTTTTTGGCATGCGCGACCGTCTCAAACAGACGCGCGTTATCCAAGGCGAACGCAGCCATTGCGGCGAGGGCTTCGAGCAGTTGCTTTTCTTCAATCGAGAAGCGATGCGACTCGCGGTAGCCGACGGCCAGCACGCCGAGCGTTTCGCCGCGCGCCGTCAGGGGCACAAGCGCCAGAGCGCGTACGCCTTCGGCGCTGTGAAGCGGAAACTCGCTGGCGGGCAGATCCCCCGCTACGCCTCTGATTTCGATGATCGGCTCGCCCGTCGTCGCCGCGTGCTCGGCAAACTCTCCGCGCAGAGGGTTGACGATCTCGCATCCGCCTTCGGCCTCGACCGATTGAAAGCCGCTAATGGCCTTCCAGGTGATCGTCTGCGCGTCGAGCGAAAAGCTTGCCACGCCCGCCGTGTCCGAGCGCATCACGCGTCGGACAGTCTCGGCCACCGTCCGCAAGCTTGCACCGGCATCTGCATTAGTCGCAGCAGTACTCGTCTGATCGTCTGTCATAGCCCTTTATCTTGCCAGAACCAGAGAGCTAAAAGAAGTAATGAGTGATGAGTTTGAGCCTTTGCAGCTACACTTACCCATTGTCTGGACGACGAGAGACTGCGCAACTTGCTACTCATCACTCATTACTCATCACTCATCACTCATTACTCATCCCTTGCCGGAATAATCTTTCACCTGACAATAGACTCCGGCACAAGATGCAGCCCGCGTGTCATGCGTCATTCAATAATTTCGCGGTTGTTTTGCAGCGGCACGGTCATTGCCCTTTGCGTGTGTGTTTAGGAGGTGTTTTATGGATACCAATTCCGCAGCCGAGACCTTTAGGAAGAGACATTTGAAAAAAGCCGTCGAGGTCGTTGGGTGGCTTTTGGCCGTCCTCATCTTTGCGCTCGCAGCCCACAACGTGCTCGCTTAAGCGGCGCTTGCTCTGCGGCTCGCTCGATTCAACAAACGCTCGATATATGGACGAGACAAAGCAATAAGGAGACTGACAAATGAGAAAATCACGCGGCGCAAAAGCGCTTATCGCTCTCGCGGCGATTATCCTCGCAGCCGGAGGCATACAGGCCCAGACAACCACGCAGCACGTAACAGTGACGGTGCGCCCCGCGCAGACGGTCGAGGAGCGCGTCGCGGATGAAGTAAAAGAGAAAGAGCTAAGAAAAGCAGCAGATGAGAAGCACGCTGCCAAAGAGTCTGCAAAGATAGCCGAAACGAGTCCGGCGGCACTGCTCAAAGGCTCGCGCACGATCTTTATCAGCTCGGGCACGTCGTTTTTCGAGCCGGTGCAGATGCAAAACGCGCTGCTCAAGCGCGACGAGATGGCCGCATGGCAGATGGCGATTGTCGAAGGCTGGGACAAGCGAGACATCGCCGACCTCCATATCGAAATTGACCGCCCGCTTTTTACCTACACGTTTACCTACAAAATAATCCACCGCCTCACAGGAATCGTCGTTTCGACGGGCAAAGTCACGGCCTTTGACGGCAACGCCGCCGCGCCAAAGCTTGCCAAAAAATTTGTAGAGGAGATGAAAAAAGCGCGCGGCGAAACAGTCAACAAAAAGTAGATTGCAAAACGGGCGACGAAAGTTTTTTTTCAAACCCTCCGTCGCCCGTTTGCAGCTTCGTTTTGTCTGAGCCGTCTTTACTTTATCCGGCCTTCGGCGCAACGGCTCTCACCGCTTCGCTCACGCCCGCTTCATACTTCTTAAAGTTCTCGTTAAAGCGGCGAGCAAGGTCTTTGGCCTTTGCGTCGTAGGCCGTCTTGTCGGCCCAGGTGTTGCGCGGCGTTAAGACTTCCGGCGGAACATCCGGGACGGAGACGGGAACACCCACACCGAAAACGGGGTCGGGGCGCGTCTCGACTTTGGCAAGCGTGCCGTTGAGGATGGCGCGAATCATCGCGCGCGTGTGCTTAATCGACATGCGCTTGCCCTCACCGTAAGGGCCGCCAGACCAACCCGTGTTGACGAGCCAGCAGGCCGAGTTGTGCTCCTGAATCTTTTTGCCCAAAAGGTCTGCATAGACTCCCGGGTGCAAGACCATAAAGGGCGCGCCGAAACAGGTCGAGAAGGTCGCCTGCGGTTCGGTCACACCGCGCTCTGTTCCGGCCACCTTCGCCGTGTAGCCCGAAAGGAAGTGATACATCGCCTGCTCAGGCGACAGACGCGCAACGGGCGGGAGCACGCCGAACGCGTCGGCTGTCAGCATGATGATGTTTTGCGGATGGCCCGCATGACCTTCAGGGACGATGTTCGGGATCGAGGTCAGAGGATATGCGGCGCGCGTGTTCTCGGTCTTTGATGCGTCGTCCAAATCAGGGATCCGCGTCAGCGGATCATAGACGACGTTCTCCATGACGGTTCCGAACATGCGCGTCGTGCGATAGATGTCAGGCTCGGCCTCGGCAGAGAGCTTGATGACTTTTGCATAACAGCCACCCTCGAAATTGAACACGCCGTCGTCAGACCAGCCGTGCTCGTCGTCGCCTATCAAACGACGTTCGGGGTCTGCGCTCAGGGTGGTCTTGCCCGTGCCCGACAGACCAAAAAAGATCGCGACGTCGCCCGCGTCGCCGACGTTTGCCGAGCAGTGCATCGACATCACGCCGCGTTGCGGCAGAAGGTAGTTCAAAATTGTAAAGACAGACTTTTTCGTTTCGCCTGCGTAAGAAGTTCCTCCGATAAGGACGAGACGCTGGCTAAAGTCCATGAGGATAAAGGTGGGCGAGCGCGTCGCGTCGCGTTCGGGGTCGGCCTTAAAACTAGGAATGTTGACGATGGTGAACTCAGGCGTGTGCGACTCGCGCGCCGCCTCATCGGGGCTGATGAACATCGTGCGCGCAAAGAGCGAATGCCATGCAAGCTCGTTGATGATGCGGACGGGGAGACGATACCGAGGGTCGGCCCCGGCAAAAGTGTCCTGCACAAAAAGATCATGCTTGGCGGCGTGCTCCATCATGCGGTCGCGGATGGCGTTAAAGTTTTCTTGCGGAAACTCTTTATTGACATCGCCCCAAAAGACTTTGTCTTCGCTCCCCGGCTCGCGGACGATGGCCTTGTCTTTGGCGGCGCGTCCCGTGTGCTCGCCCGTATCGACAAGCAGTGCGCCGTGCGGGGAAAACTTCCCTTCGCCGCGACGCGCGATCTCTTCGTAGAGTTCGGGCGCGGTCAAGTTCCAATAGACGTTGGCCGAAGCATTCAGCCCCAAGGATTCGAGTCCCACATCGCTGCGCCTGCGCCCCTGTTCGCGCGCCGCGCTCTGTCTGGTTGCAACCATCACATTCTCCTCATGAATCGTAAATCGCAAATTGTAAATCGTGATGGGAAAACAATCGGCCCTCGCTTGGCGACCCGAGCCGAAAGGCATTTAACTATCTATTCACGATTTACGGTTGACGAATTTACGGTACTTGATTTCTTTGTTTGCCGGGCGAACAAATCCCACCCTGAAGACTCATAGAGAGCGCGAAAGGAACCAGCTTGCGGCCAGCCCCCTTTGTGCGCTCTCCACTAAAAAAAGCAAGACCAAAACCTCTACTAATCGTTTGACGCGCGCGCGCGTTGCTGCGCCAGCTCGCGCAGCGCGACTGCCAGGTCGCGTGCGGCGCGTTCAAGACGCACGGCGCAAGCCTCAAGCTCTTCCGTGCTCTCGGGCGAGTGCTGCCGGACGGCTGAGAGCGCATCTTCAATCTGCACGTTTAAGCGTTCGGCGGCGGATTGCGTCTCCTGCTCGGCGGGCGCTAGATGCCTGGGGGTTGATTGTTTTATTTGGCTCACAAAAGAAGACCTGCTTGTCAGTTATTAAGAACTTTACTCGCGCGTAGCATTCGGTCACGAAGTAACAATTTGTCGGGCCGCCTTCGACTGTGAAGGGCGTTGGCAATCAAACTGTTGGGGCGACAGTTTTCTTGAAAAGGCACTTTATCATTACTGAGCGTCTGCCGACAAACGCGTGCCGGTGCGCCGCACGCTCGCTTGCCCCTCGCGCCTGCCCTCTGTTAATAGCTTCTCACAGATGAAGAGCAAACCCTTGCCAGCAGATTTCACTCGAGGCGAATGGCGAATCATCCAGAACTATCGCACGCCCTTTCAAGTGCAGAAATTCTTGAGCCGCATGCCTTACAACTGGGAGCGCGAGGGCGCGACGCTGCTCAGCTTCCGCGAAGTCGTCAGCCGCAAACAGGCGCACTGTCTTGAAGCCGCGCTTGCGGCAGCCGTCATCCTCGAACAACACGGATATCAGCCGCTTCTGTTGAGCCTTGAATCGCAGGACAAGCTCGATCACGTCATCTTCGTTTTTCAAACCGGCGGACTGTGGGGTTCAATCGGACGTTCGCGCGATCTGGGGCTGCACGGTCGCCGTCCCGTCTTTAAGAATTTGCGCCAGCTCGTTTGGAGCTACTTTGATCCTTACATCGATTACACAGGTCGCATCACGGGCTACGGTCTCGCCAACCTCTACGACCTCGCCGGCTACGACTGGCGCTTCTCTCCGCGAAACGTCTGGAAGGTCGAGCGCCACCTCCAGCAGATTCCGCACACCTCTTTACACTCATCCGACCGACGCTACGAACGACTTCTCGCTTGCTACAAAGAATTTAAGAGCCGACATCCCAACCGACACCTCGACGACTACGCGGGGCGCGAGACATGGATGTTTTGAAGAATTGTGAAGCGCGGTTTAGGAAGGGCGAGCGATTTGTGAGTTGAAAAACGTTCGGGGCGCAGAAAAGTGTCGGTTGCTACCCGGAATTTCCGCGCCCCGCCCCCTTGGAGTGCGGCGGCGCGCTCGCTTTATGAACAGGCGGCGCGCGAGAAGTGCCAGAACCCTTGCGCCGTCTCCCCCTTTAGCGATTCGCCGCCGACGGTTGAATGGCAGCTCGTTTGCTACCGTGCGCGATTATCAGTCCGCGCGTAATGATTTGGCGACGCGGAAACCGACAGCGCGCGCGTGCGCTAACACGTGTGACGCGGTGCACAGTCGCCACCCTTCGCGCGTGTGGGTAGCCACGTTGACCAAACAGAGGCCAGAGCGCGACGATGGCAATTGTGTTTATGAGTTCTGTTAAAATGCGAAGCCTTGCTCGCGGTTGATCTTTAATAACGCTCTTAATAGATGTGACGAATGCTAATTCGTCGTCAGTAAGTGAGATTTATGTCTATCCTGATTGCCGAAGACAACGTCGCGCAGCGACACTATTTGAAGGAGCTTCTTGAACGCGAGTTTGCCGCGCATGCGCCGGTTATCGAAGCCTCGGACGGCGAGGAAGCCATCAAGCTCGCGTTGGATAAGAAACCTGAGCTGTGCGTCTTCGATATACAGATGCCGCGTCTCTCAGGCGTCAAGGCGGCGCGCACGATCTGGCGCGATTTTCCGCGCGCGCGCATCATCTTCTGGACGCAGTTTCCGCACGAGATTTATATCAACGAGATCAGAAAGATCGTCCGCGCCGTCGAGCCGCAGCCCGCTTACGGGTTTATCCACAAGAACAATCCCGAATCGCGTTTCCTGCGTTTTGTCGCCGCCGTGCTTGAAGACGGGGCCGACATGATCGACCCGGCCTTCAAAGATTCTTTCAAACGCCCGCTCCTCACCGAGTTTGAAGCAGAGGCGCTCTACTATCTCGCGCTCGGACTTTCCAACTGGGCGATTGCACGGAAATGCTCGCTCAGCCTGCGCGGCGTTGAAAGCAGGCTGGCGACTCTTTACGAAAAACTCTTTGTCTCGACTCCCGAAGGCACGCCCAACGAGGCTTATGACAAGCTGGCCTACAACATGAGAACGCGCGCCTTCTTCGAGGCTCTCCGACGCGGTCTGATCAACTCGGACGAGCTTGAGAAATCTGCGGGCGACCTCGACGCATGGATCGAGCGCGACCGCAAACGATTTAGTGAAGAACAGAAGAACAATAAATAGTAGGCAGTTAGTAGAAGATGTAAGTTGAAACGCAGACGGCACAATACAATTTGCAAACGTCGGGGACGAAACATCGCTCGTCGCGGTCGCCCCTTAGCCTTTCATCATCTTCTCAGCATTCGCTTCCTGCTGCCTGCTGTCTGCTTCCTGCTGCCTGCTGCCTGCTCCCTGCTTCCCTTCGCCCTCGCTCAAAAAGAGACCGAAGACACGCCCGCGCAAACCGCAGCCTTTCATCGTTGGGGCGCGGTCACGCTCTTTCACGGTCTGCCTTCTGACCGCGTACGCGCAATCGCCCAAGACGGGGAAGGCTTGATGTGGTTTGGCACGGACGCAGGGCTTGCGCGCTACGACGGTCGTCGCACGCAGACCATGACCAATGAAGGACTCGCTTCTCGACGCATCAATACGCTTCGCCCGGACGCATCAGGCGCGCTCTGGATTGGAACCGACGACGGCGCGTTTTTGCGAACGGCGGCGGGAGATTTCAAATTGTTGGGCGAGACAAAGGGCAAACAGGTCGCATCCATCATCACGCCCGACGAGGGCCGCGCCGTCATTGCCACAAGCGACGGTCTCATCTTCGATTGTCGCAAACAGGCGGACGGCGCTTACACGGTTGCGCAAGTCGGCGAGCGAATCTTTTCCACACCGACGGGCGCGGGCAAACAGCCGCAACCGCTTGAGTTGACGAGCCTCGCCGTTGCGGGCGACACCATCTTTGCCGGCACGCGCGGGCGCGGTCTTGTCAGCGTCGAGCGCGACGGCGAGGTTAAAGAGATAGCCTCGAAGCCGCGCGCCTTCTTTGTCGAATCGCTTGAACAAGAAGGCGCGCGCATCCACATCGGCGCGCAGGCCTCTGCCGTCGAGAGCGGACTTTTTAAGATCGACGCGGACGCAGCAAAGACCTTCGACGCTTCGCAGATGCGTATCCTCAAAGTTGCGGGCGAAGCGACCGGGACAGTAACGGCCTTGCGCGCTGACGGGCGCAATGGCGGTCTTTACGTCGGGACGGATGGGCGCGGCGTTTTCCATCTCGACGCAACGGGACGGCGCATCGAGCGTTTTACTTTTGCGGGAACGGCGGGCGCGCTTCGGTCTGACCGCGTCTATTCAATCTTTATCGACCGTGAAGGCGTGGCCTGGTTTGGAACGGATCGCGGAGTCTCGCGCTATGACCCGCGCGGTCTGCGCGTCGAAAACATTTCAGAAGAGCGCGATGCAAACTTTATCCGCGTAATTTTTCGCTCGTCTGCGGGCGCGCTGTTGTGCGGCACAAACGGCGGCCTCTATGTGCGCGCGACTCCTTCGTCTGAATGGAGCTTTGTCGAAGCGTTAGGTAAGCGCACCGTCTATGCAATCCATGAAGACCGTCGCGGTCGCATACTCGTCGGCACGGTCGCGGGAGTCAATTGGCTGACTGCCTCATCGGCCCGCACGGACGAAGTCGCCCGCGCCGCGCAGACGCTCTTCTCGCTCCTCGTGGTGGCGGCCGTGCTCATCGTGGCGTACCTCATCTTCTTTCCCCTCGCGCGGGTGCTCCTCGCGCCCTTCGCGGACAAGATCTCGGCGCGCGTCGAGGAGGTCTCGC
>CBDUCU010000014.1:0-18652 GCA_965365725.1 uncultured bacterium
CATCGTCAAGAAGGGAACGGCGGCGGGCGGTTACAAAGAAAAACTCTTTTTGTGGTCGCTCGGCGTGGGACAACGTTATGCGGAATTCAAAGACAAGGGCGAGCCGGTCCCACCGCTTCTTGAGCTTCAACAGGAGCTGGCGAGCCGGCTTGTCTTCTCAAAGTGGCGCGAGGGCGTTGGCGGCAGGCTTCGATATTTCGTCTCGGGCGGCTCGTCGCTCTCGCCCGCGCTTTCTTACGCTTTTCTTGGCGCAGGGGTCAACATCCTTCAGGGCTACGGTATGACGGAGACCTGCATTGTCTCAGCCAACCGTCCGGACAACAACCACGTCGGCTCGGTCGGTCTGCCGTTTCCCGGCGTGGAAGTTCGCATCGCTTCGGACGGAGAGATACTTGTGCGCGGGCCGAACGTCATGCGCGGCTACTACAACAGACCCGAAGAGACGCGCGAAGCGTTTGACGAAACGGGCTGGTTTATGACGGGCGACGTTGGTCGCATCGACGAACACGGTCGTCTCTATATCACAGACCGCAAGAAGGAACTCTTTAAGCTCTCAAACGGCAAATACATTGCGCCGCAACTGCTTGAAAGTCTTATCAAACAGAGCCAGCTTGTCAGCCAGGTGGTCGTCATCGGTGCGGGCCGCAAAACTCCTGCCGCGCTTGTCGTGCCGGATTGGGAGGCGCTTTCTGCCGCCTTAGGGCGTAATGGCACGGCTAAAAGTTCCGAGCGGGCCGGCTTGAGCCGCGACGCAAAAGCAATCAAACTCGTCCAGCGCGAGGTGGCGCAACTCACCGCTGCTCTCAACGATTACGAGCGCGTCCGCCGCGTCGCTCTTCTCCCTGAAGAGTTTTCAATCGATGGCGGCGAGATGACCCCGACGCTAAAGGTCAAACGACGCGTCGTTGATGAAAAATACGGCGCGCTTATCGAGCAGATATACGACGGCGGAACTGTCGCACGGGGCGACGACTAAACGCTTGACGGCATCACGGACGCGTCAGCCGCAGTCGGGCAGGGCTTAGAAAGCGGCAGGCAGGAAAACAGCGCGTAACAGATTTATGTAAGAGTAGAGAAGGGGCAAGAGGGACGGTTTACGGTTTTTTCAGTAATGCTTCAGGCCGCGTCCGTGACGGTCAGGCGGTCAAGCTCGCAGATGGTCTCGATAAAACGCGCGCGGTTTAAGGACGGCTCGGCCATCAGTTCTTCAGCGAGGCGACGCAGGTGCACTGGAATCTCACACGTTGAGATGCGCGACGGACAATCTCGATTCCAGTGTTTGACGAGTAACTGCAATTCGGCCCCGCAGAAATCGCAAGCGTCAAGATGGCGCGCGACCTTTTCCCGACGCTTGCTTGTCAGGTATGATTCACGATAAAGGATAAGAACTTCTGACGTGGGACATGTCCTGAGTTTTCGGAATCCGGCTGTGCTGACGCGATACATGTTCGCTCCTTTTATCATTTTCGTGCTATTAATTAAACCGCGCCGGGCCGCATAAGACGGCTCGAGCCACGGCTGACCCGGTTGGAGCGCTCAAAATGTGAAAAGGCTCAGCACGAATAAGGGCAAGGGCGAGAACGCGGCGAGAAGCCATTAAGAGCAGCCGTCATCCCTTTTCGAGCGCTTCGCTTGAGTCATCAAAGTTAAAAACCGAATCCACACGTTTTTCCAAACTTCCAAACTCTCCCTCGTAGACATTTCTCTCCCTTTCTCTCTGATTTATCAATGGCTTAGCCATTGTGTAAAAAGATGTTGCTCATTTTCTGGTTTGCTGCTAACATCAATTCCGTCCTCGTCGGGTCGCACAAAGCGCCCTTCGAGCCTCTGTACGGTGGCCGCGCCCGTTCCCCTTTGCGGTCATCGGTCGCAATCTCCGTCCAGTCTAAAATCCGAAAGAGAACTACCGAGAAGCAAACTCTTCTCTGGCGAGCGGTAAGTTTCCTGTCAGTTCCTCTGGCCTGCTATTTCGCCCGACGCTGCTCGGCACAGACCGTCCGACATAACAGAAATTCCCCAGAAACCTCATCAACGCACGCATTTTCCAATCGGAAAACCATCTCGCCACCACCCAAAAAGGCTTGCTCAACGTAAGTGATTGCTATTAACATGGCCGCAACTTCCGCCAACGATAATCAATTCTTGAACAATCCCATGCCAAGCGCAGAAACCGAAAACCAACGTCCTCGCCGGGAGGAGCACGCACGCGGCGCTGTCGCAGCCAACGGTCGTGCTGCTCGACCGACAGGGCCTTGGGTCGAAACTCTGCGACGCTCGGATGTGAGCCGGCTGTGGACAGAACTTCAACGTTTGGTGAGTAATCACCCGCTTGTTCGCGCTTCGCACAGTGCAGGTCTGCTTGTCGAAGAGGGCGACCGAGGGTCTGCTTACATCGATCTCACGCAAGAACTCTTTGTCACGCTCCTTGCCAAGTCGCGTTTTCAGCATTATCTCGACACGGCGATGACCGATGCCGAGATTGAATGCGAGGTCGGGCAGATCGAGTTGACGAATCTTTTGACGGCTGAGCTTCGCAAACGTCATCCTGAAAGCTATCGTCTCGCGCGGCGCATCTCGACCATCATCCAGTCGAGCGCAAACTTCCGACGCTTTGACGGCACGGGAGGAGAGACCGAAGACGAACCGCATCGTCGTCTGGTTGATCGCGTTTATGGATTGCGCGAGTGGCGCAAAGAAAAACCGCGACGCGGTCAGCAAGAACTTGAGCAGCGCATACAGCTTATCCCCGTCCGTCAGCGCGATACGCGCATGGTCGGGTGCACGGGCGACGCGCAGATCATCATCAGCAACTCCGATCTTGAAAATCTAATCGTTTCGGTTCTCGAAGCCTGCGATTCGCCTATTGACGTGCGCTCTTTGCGAAGCCTCGTCATGTCGCGTCTGCCCGTCATGGACATCTACCTCGTCCCTTTAGGCGGCGACGATTCGGACGAAGGGCGCGTCTTCGAGCCGGTTGATGGGCGCGAGAACCCTGAACAGTCGCTTTTGCGTCAGGAAGCGGAAGGGTCTGTTGGCGATTTTGTTGACCGCTTTCTGCAAGGACTGCACGAGGCCGTACGCGGAAAGACCAAACAGTACGACCGCATCCTCGGCGTGCTCTGGCATTGCTATCTGAGCCCTGTTCACATCACGCAGCTTGAGGCCGCCGCCCGCCTGAGCGTTTCGGATTCTTTAGTCTCCGACTATCGTCGTCGCATCGAGCAGCAGTTGCGCGCGCTCGACTTCTCTGAAATTGAAGAGGCTCGACGCTTCGAGACGGCGCTGCGCGAGCGCGTCAGCATGCTCATCAACGAGGAGGTCAACGCCGGAGTCTGACAAACGACCGTCGTTCAAACGGCAGGTAAGAATTCCTGAGAGCGCGCTTTGTGTGCGGATGCGCGCGAGAAGTTTTCGCCCACAGGGCGGAGGGCCGCAAGGCCCTTTTTTTGGTAGAGACCGAAATGCTAAAAGTCATCAACGTCGTCGGCGCGCGTCCGAACTTTATGAAGGTCGCGCCCATTGTCGAAGCGATGCGCGCGCGCGCGTCGGAATTTGCCCCCGTAGTCGTCCACACGGGCCAGCACTATGACGAGCGAATGTCCGACGCTTTCTTCCGCGACCTCGGCATGCCTGCGCCCGACGTGCATCTCGGTGTCGGCTCCGGCTCGCACGCGCGGCAGACGGCAGCCGTCATGGAGCGCTTCGAGCCAATCGTGCTTGAAGAAAAACCGGATTGGGTTCTGGTCGTCGGCGACGTAAATTCAACACTGGCGTGTGCGCTCGTCTGCGCAAAGCTGCTTGTGCGCGTGGCGCACGTCGAAGCGGGACTCCGTAGCCGCGACCGAGCGATGCCCGAAGAGATCAACCGCATCGTGACAGACCAGTTGAGCGACCTTCTGCTCACGCCGTCTGAGGACGGCGACCGTAATCTCATCGCCGAAGGCATTCCGCCCGCGCGCATCAGGATGGTCGGCAACGTGATGATCGACTCGCTTTTCAAACAGCTCGCACGCGCAGAGAGTTCAAAGGCGCGCGAAGATTTGGGCGTGGCCGGCAAAGATTATGCGGTCGTTACGCTTCATCGCCCGTCAAACGTTGACGATGCCTCGACGCTTCGTGGAATCCTTTCGGCGCTTGATGAGATCAGCGCTTGCATGCCCGTCGTTTTTCCCGTCCACCCGCGCACGCGGCAGAACCTCGCCGAGTTTGGCATTTTGGATTCAATCGAGCGCAAGCGACGCATTCGTTTGGTCGAGCCATTGGGTTATCTCGATTTCCTGCGTCTGTATAGCGGCGCGCGTCTTGTGCTGACGGATTCGGGCGGGATACAGGAAGAGACGACCGCGCTCGGCATCCCCTGTCTGACCTTGCGCGAGAACACGGAGCGGCCCATCACGGTCGAGCTGGGAACAAACCGTGTGGTCGGCACAGATCCATCGAGAATTGTGAAAGAGGCGACCGAAGCACTTCGGCGAAATCGTACGGGCAACGAGCCGCAAAGCGTGCCGCCGCTGTGGGACGGTCGCACATCGGGGCGCATCCTCGACGCGCTCAAAGAAGCAAGCTAAAGACATGCAATGCGACCGCACCAGAGAGAGCCAGTGCGTCGCGCGCCGCAAGTTGTGCATGTTAACCTTGCAGAAGCGGGCGTGAGCGCCGCGCTTGTGCGAGAACGTTAAAAAGAACGAGGGGAGCCGCAGGTTGAGGGACGGTCACGTGCTGACTGACTATGAAGCCGTTAAGCCCTCGCGCCGGCAAGAGCCGCGCGGGGACGAAGCGGTTCGCCCTTTTGCGGCAACAAACCAGGACGACCTTCACGCGACGAATCGCGCCAACGAAGATGAGAGCGCCGCTTCGGAAAATTTCATCGCGTCGCGCAGGAAAAAGAGCGACAGGAAGAAGCGCTCGCGTAAGTCTCAAACCTCCGTCCCCGCTGAAAAATGGATTGCGCGTCGCGGGCATGCGCTCAGCTTTGTCGGACTCTTTCTCTTTACGGGCTTTGTCTATTTTCGCCCCTACGAATTTATCTCTCTGCCGGGTATTGCAGACGGCGCGCAGTATCTCGCGATCCTGACGCTGATGGCCTTTCTGCCGTCGCAGCTTGCCACTGAGGGCAATCTCACGGCGCGCCCGCGCGAAGTCAATCTCGTTCTGCTGCTTGCGCTCGCGGCCATGCTCTCGATTCCGCTTGCGATTAATCCCGGCGAGGCGTGGGAGAACTTTCTCGAATTCGGCAAAGTGATTGTGATGTTCGTCGTGATGGTGAACGTCGTCAGGACGGAAGGGCGTTTGCGTTGGATGATTCTTTTGTCGCTTTTGGTGAGCATCGTGATGAGCGTTGCCGCCTTGAGTGATTATGCGGCCGGACGGCTGGCGATGGGCGGCACGCGCGTCAAGGGAATCATCGGCAGTCTCTTTGAAAACCCAAACGACATGGCGCTTCATCTCGTGACGATGATGCCTTTGGCCGTCTGCTTTGCGCTCGGAAGGCGTGGGGCATTGAAGAAGTTGATCTACGGTGCGGCAGCCCTCATCTTTATTGCGGCCATCGTCGTCACGTTCTCGCGCGGAGGATTTCTCGGACTCGTCGTTACTTCGGGCGTGCTGGCATGGAAGCTTGCGCGAAAAAATCGTGTGCTCGTCGTCGCGTTGGGCGCTGTCTTGATGTTGGGTTTTGTCGTTGCCGCGCCAAACGAATATGGAGGACGGCTTTTGTCGATGTTTGGCGGCGACACAACGGGGTCGGCTGACGCGCGAATGGGAGTTTTGAAGCGTTCGGTTTTGGTGGCCTTGAGGTATCCGCTCTTTGGGGTCGGCATCGGCAATTTCTATTACAAATCTTTGCGCGATCAGGTCAGCCACAACTCATATACACAGGTGGCTTCAGAGATAGGGATGTTTGCGCTCGTCGTCTATTGTCTCTTTCTCATCACGCCGCTCAAACGCCTGCGCAAGATCGAAGACGAGACGTTGGGGAAGAAACCGCAGGCGAGGTTCTACTATCTCTCAGTCGGTTTACAGGCGAGCCTCGTCGGGTTCATGGTGACGAGCTTTTTCGCTTCGGTCGCATATCTTTGGTACGTCTATTATCTGGTCGGCTATGCGGTGTGCCTGCGTCGTCTCTACGGGCTCGAAGCCGAGCGTGAAGAGGGGCGCGGAAGCGGCGGAGCGAAAGAGTTTGAGAGAGCCGATGCGCACGACGGCTTTCAAAGTGTCGGCGCGGTAGAAGGTTTAAAGGGGGCGACTGCTTGATCGATCTGCTCGCGCAAATCCTCTTCTGGCTCGCTGCATCCGCGCTTTTTTACGCGTACATCGGCTATCCCGTGCTTTTATGGACGGTCAGCCGCGCGCGTCCGCGCACGCTTAGACGCGCTCGGTTCGAGCCGTCCGTGACTGTCGTGATTACCGCCTACAACGAGGAGCGCGACCTCGCCGCCAAACTCGAAAACACGCTCGCGCTCGATTACGACGCATCAAAACTAGAGATCCTCGTCGCCTCAGATTGTTCGACAGACCGCACGGATGAAATCGTCCGCTCGTTTGCCGCGCGCGGCGTGCGTCTTCACCGGCAGGCGGAGCGGCACGGCAAGACTGCGGCGCAGAACGCTGCTGTCGAACTCGCACGGGGCGAGATCATTCTCTTCTCCGATGCGACGACTCTGTATCAGCCGGACGTTCTGCGCGCGATGCTGCCAAACTTTGCAGACGCGTCGGTCGGCTGCGTTGCGGGCCGTCTTGTCTATGTCGATCCGTCAAAATCGATGACGGGTCAAGGCGCGCGTTCATACTGGGGCTATGAAACTTTTTTGCGTCGGCATGAGAGCCGCGCCTGCTCATTGATCGGTGCGCCCGGTTGCCTCTACGCGGTGCGCCGCGCGGCATACGTTCCGCTCTACCCGGAGGCCTGTAGCGACTTCATCATTGCGACAAAAATGGTCGAGCAGGGTTTGCGCGCCGTCTATGAACCGGCGGCGGTCTGCACGGAAGAGACTAATAATCGTGCGGGGCGCGAGATGCAGATGCGCGTTCGCATCATCGCACAGACATTGACGGATTTGTGGCGGCATCGCGCGATGTTGAACCCTCTGCGAAGCGGTTTCTACGCCGTGCAGTTAGTCTCGCACAAAGTGATGCGTTATCTCGTCCCTGTTTTTCTGATGGTCTGTCTTGCGTCGTCGCTTGTGCTCGCACTCGATTCGCGCTTTTACGCGGCTTTGGCCGTCGCGCAAATTCTCTTCTACGCGGCGGCAGTCGCAGGGCTTTTGCTCGAACGCGCAGGGCTTCTGCGTCTTCGCATCTTTGCGCTGCCGCAATACTTTGTGCTGGCAAATGTGGCTGCTCTTGTTGCCTTCTACAAGTTTGCGCGCGGCGAGCGTTACGCGCGTTGGGAGCCGATCCGCGAGACGATAACCGATGTTGAAAGAGAGCTGCCGGATTCAACACAAAGACCGGAGAGAACGGTCAACGAGAAAGAGACTGTGCAGCTATCTTGACGAGTCGAAAAACTGTGTCTTCTGTGTCTCTGTGTTGAATCGAACCTGTTAGGCAATCAACCAAACGATATGTGTGGCATCGCAGGATTTGTCGGAACGAATGAGACGGGCGCGCAACACGCCGCGCTCATCGACCGGATGTGTCGCGTCATTGAGCATCGCGGGCCGGACGATCAGGGCACGGCGCTTTTGGGTCGCGCCGCGCTCGGCATGCGTCGTCTTTCAATTATCGATCTATCGGGCGGCCATCAACCGATGTCGGGCTGCGACGCACGCATCTCCATCGTTTTTAACGGCGAGATTTACAACTTCCGCGAGCTGCAACGCGACCTCGAATCGCGCGGCCACAAATTCCACACGCGCTCAGACACCGAAGCAATCCTCCACGCTTATGAAGAGTTTGGCCCGGCTTGCGTCGAACGCCTGCGCGGCATGTTTGCGTTTGCGATTTGGGACGCGCGCACCGAAAGACTCTTTATTGCGCGCGACCGCGCCGGAGAAAAACCGCTCTACTACACCGTCACCGCGCAAGGGACGCTCGTCTTCGGCTCGGAGCTAAAATCTCTGCTCGAACACCCGGAAGTCGCACGCGAGATAGATTCTTCTGCGCTCGACGCGTATCTCACATTCGGCTACGTGCCCGAGCCTTTGAGCATCTTTCGCAACATCAAAAAATTGGAGTCGGGCTGCTCGCTCGTCTTTGAAAACGGCCGTATCAAGACCGAAGCGTATTGGGACTTTCACCTTGAGCCGGAATCCCCTGCGCGAAGCGAGGAAGAATATATTGAAGAGCTGCGCGCGCGTCTCGACGAAGCCGTGCGGATGATGCTCGTTGCCGATGTTCCGCTCGGCGCGTTTCTTTCAGGCGGCGTTGATTCAAGCACGATAGTCGGCTTGATGAGCCGCGCCACAAACGCTCCCGTCAAGACCTTCTCAATCGGCTTTCGCGAAGACAGTTTTAATGAGTTGAAGTATGCGCGCCTCGCCGCCAAACATTTTGAGACCGATCATCACGAATTGATCGTCACGCCCGACGTGTGCGGCCTTGTCGACGAACTCGTCCGACATTTCGACGAGCCGTTCGCAGATTCTTCATCGATCCCGACTTATCTCGTCTCAAAACTTGCGCGCAATCACGTCAAAGTCGTCCTCTCGGGCGACGGTGGCGACGAGCTGTTCGGCGGCTACACGCGTTATGCAATCGATCAAAGTCGAAACGGTTTTTCGCGTCTGCCCGGCGTGTTAAGAAAAGGCTTGATGCAGCCTTTGAGCCGCCGCCTTCCGCATGGCGCGCGCGGACGCAATTTTCTACACAACGTGGCGCTCGACCGCGTCGAACGCTACGCCGACAACGTTTCGATCTTTAACGATCTCGCCAAGCCCGCGCTCTACGCCGGAGATTTTTGGCGCGCTCTCGACGGCTCGCAGACTCCAGCCGAACGCTTTCGCTCGCTCGCCGCGCGCGTCTCGACGGGCGAGCACTTGGACGCGCTTCTTTATCTCGACAGCAAGACCTATCTGCCGGGCGACATTCTGACCAAAGTCGACCGCATGAGCATGGCCGTCTCGCTCGAAGCGCGTGTGCCGCTTTTGGATCACAAGCTGATTGAATTTGTCGGGCGCATCCCGGCGCGTCTGAAGATGCGCGGCGCAGAGTCGAAATACATCTTCAAACGCGCGGTGCGAGGGCTTGTCCCCGACGAGATTCTCGACCGCCCGAAACAGGGCTTCGGCGTGCCCATCAACGAATGGCTCAACCGCGAGCTGCGCGAGCGCATCCGCGATACCTTTGCAGACGCGCGCACACGCTCGCGCGGTCATCTCAACTATTCGCACGTTGATGTGCTGCTTGACGAGCACGAACGCGGGCGGCGCGACCATTCGCCCGCGCTGTGGTCGCTCTTTATTCTCGAACTCTGGCAGCGCACATACATCGACGCTGCCGCCCATCCAACCTTCCAGTCAAAGGACGCTGCACCTCTCGTCACCGTGCCGGCCTGAGCGCGCGCGGAAAGGTTTTAAGTGTCATGCTCAAGAGCTTGATAAACATCAACCGGCTTGTAGTTCACCGGCGGCTTGTGCGGCAAGCTTTGCGTGGAGAAATTCTATGAAGCGTAGGAAAGTCTTACTGGCTGAGATCAACGAAATCACCTGGACGCTGATCGACCCCTGGATCGAAGCGGGCAAGCTGCCGAACTTTGCACGACTTAAACGCGAGGGGACGTGGGGCGCGCCCATGAGCGTTGACATGCCGCCGCAGCTCGACCCCTGGATCACATGGACGACCGTCTATACGGGGCGCAAGCAGGACGAGCACAACGTCTTTTTTCTACAGCAGCCGCCAGAAACCATCCATGCCAAACGTCTGTGGGAGATTTGCAGCGAGCAGGGCCGAAGCGTCGGCGTTTACGGAAGCCTCTGCACCTGGCCGCCGCCGCAAAATCTCGAAGGCTTCTATGTGCCCGACACGTTTGCGCCCGATTCTGCGACCTATCCGCGCGACCTGAAACCGATTCAGGACTTAAATCTGACCTACACGCGCTCGGTTCGCCTGCCGTCCGATCAGGACGGCCTGCGTTTTAAGGCGCAGCTTGGCGCAAAGCTTTTGCGTTTGGGATTGAGCGCGACGACTGCGGCGCGCGTCGTCAAACAGTTGGCGCGCGAAAGATTTGAGCCTGCTTCGCGCTGGCGACGCGTCGCGTTGCAGCCCTTTATCAACTTCGATTTTTTCAGTCGCCTCTACCGGCAACACCGGCCCGACTTTGCCTCATTCCACACAAACCACGTCGCACACTACATGCACACTTATTGGAAGGCGATGCAGCCCGAACGCTTTCCTCTGGAGACGAGCGAAGAGGAAAAGCGCGTCTATGGCGGAGCAATCGAATACGGCTACCAGACAGCAGACGAGCTTTTAGGTCGGATGCTGAATCTCGTCGATGAAGAGACCGTGCTCGTTGTCGCTTCGAGCATGGGGCAGCAGCCCTTTGTCAGCGAGTTGGAGAAGGGAAAGCGCATCGGGCAGATTCGCTCGCTCGACCGACTGCTTGAAATCCTGGATGTGAAGGATCGTGCCGAGGCGCTCTCGACGATGTCCGATCAGTTCAATATCTACCCGGACACGGACGCGACGCGCGACCTCATCCTTGAAAGATTGCAATCGGCCTACGTCGATAATCCGTCGCAGCCGATGTTCTACACGGCGACGGTTGACAACAGCGTGACCGTCAATCTCAGGTTCGACGACCGCATTACGGAGAGCTCGCGCTGTGTGTTTCCGCATTCGGGCGAATCATTTCTCTACGAAGACCTCGTCTACAACACCGGACACGTCAAGTCGGGCTGTCACGACCCGAAGGGAATGTTGATTCTCTATGGCGCAGGCGTTGAACGCGGCGCGAGCATCGAGACGAGCAACAATCTCGACATCGCACCGACGATTCTCACCTTGCTCGGTCTTCCCGTTCCCGCAGAGATGACGGGCCGCGTGCTTTCGGAAGCATTGATGGAAACCGAATCTCGCGTCGCCGCGCTCGTCTCTTAAAGATAAGGAACTTTTCGCGTTGAAGATGAACGTCCTCCATCTCATCGGAAGCTTTCATCAGGGCGGCTCGGAGCGACAAGCCGTGCAGCTTGTGCGTCTTTTGCACGAGTCGGGGCGATACCGCGTGAGCGTCGCGTGTCTTGATGGACGTGGCGTGCTGCGCCGAGAGGTTGAGCGATTAAATCTCGGAGAGATTGACGAATATCCTCTGACATCATTCTACGACCGCAACGCCATCTCTCAGCTTCGACGCTTCGCTGCGCGCCTGCGCGAGCAAAGAATCGATCTTGTGCAGACGCACGATTTCTACACAAACGTCTTTGGCATGACGGGTGCGGCGCTTGCGCGCACCCCGGCGCGCGTCGCCGCCAAACGCGAGACGGGAGGGATGCGAAGCAACGCGCAGAGACGAATCGAGCTTCTCGCATACAGGCTCGCACACGCAGTCGTCGTCAACGCCGAAGCCGTCAAACAACAATTGGTCGGTGAAGGCGTTTCAACCGAAAAGATCGTCACCATCTATAACGGCCTCGACGCGTCGCGCGTCTCTGCGCCCGCAGACTTTCGACGCGAAGACGTGCTTGATGCTTTTGGACTTCCCCACACTGGCCGCCGCTTCGTCACTCTAGTTGCGAATTTACGTCACGCCGTCAAAGACCATCCGACTTTTTTGCGCGCGGCGCGCCGCGTCCGCGAATCGGTTCAAGACGCAGCCTTCATCGTTGCGGGCGAAGGCGAGCTGATCGATTCAATGCGCGCGCTGGCTGCGCAGCTCGGCATCCAAACAGACGTTTTCTTTACGGGTCGCTGCACACGCATTGCCTCGCTTCTTGCCGTCTCGGACGTGTGCGTTTTGAGTTCGACGGCCGAGGGCTTTTCAAACTCAATCCTCGAATACATGGCCGCCGGGCGCGCGGTCGTCGCAACGGACGTGGGCGGCGCGCGCGAAGCAATCGAAGAGCGAGAGACGGGATTCATTGTCGCGCCGGGCGACGATGAAGCGATGGCGGCACGCATCACCGAGCTTTTGCGCGACCCTGCGCGCGCGCGTGCGATGGGCGAGCGGGGTCGCCTGCGCGTCGCCGAAAAATTTTCGTGCGAGGCGCAGCTTGCGCGCACCGAAAGCCTCTACGAACGCCTGTTTGCAAGTCTCAGTGCGAAATCGCTTGAGAAGCTTGGGGCGTGTGCCACGTAAATTTTCTGATGAAAGACGCGCTCAAAAAATTGAAGAAGCTGAGAGGCCGCACGCTCGATGAAGCGCGTGTGCGCGGCGCGCAGGCTTTGCTTGCACGCGCCGAACGCTTCGGTTTTGGCGCGCGTCTGCCCTCTGATGCCGAGCTTGCGCGGCTCGTCCAAAACGCGCCGCACGGCCCTGAAAAAGTTGACGCGCAAGCTCTACTCGAACATTTCAGACGCGCACCGCGCACCTTCTTTGCAGCCTTTGATGATGCTGGAGCAACACGCGCCGAATTGAAGCGACGCTTCGCGCAAGATGAAAATTCAACTCTCTTAAAACGCGCCGCGCGCATCCGCGAAGGCCGCTTCGACCTGCTCGGCATGAGCGACCTTTCATTCGGCGACACAATCGATTGGAACTTCGAGCCTGTCGCGCAAAAGCGCGCGCCGATGACGCATTGGAGCAGCATCGGTGAGCTGGACGCGCAGGCGGCGGGCGACAAAAAAATCATCTGGGAACTAAACCGCCATCAACACTTCTTCACACTGGGTCGCGCCTACTGGCACACAGGCGACGAACAACATGCGCAAGTGTTTGCGGCGCATCTCTCGTCCTGGATGGATCAGCACACGCCGAAGCGCGGCGTAAACTGGATGAGCAGTCTTGAAGTCGCCTTCCGCTCGATCTCCTGGCTATGGGCCTTACACTTCTTCAAAGACTCTGTGCACCTTACGCCGGAGCTTTACGCGCGCTCTCTCAAATATCTCTACCTGCAGGGCCGGCATCTTGAGATGTATCTTTCAACTTACTTCAGCCCCAACACGCACCTGACGGGCGAGGCACTCGGCCTTTTCTATCTGGGCGTGTGTCTGCCGGAGCTGCGACGCGCCGCGCGCTGGCGCGAAGTGGGAAAACGCGTCCTCGTCGAACAACTTGCGCGACACGTTCGAGCCGACGGAGTCTATTTCGAGCAAGCGAGTTATTATCATCGCTACACCGCAGATTTTTACACACACTTTCTTCTGCTCGCGCGCGCCGCAGGCGAAGCCGTTGACGAACAGGTTGCACCGCAGCTCTTGTCGATCTGCGACCATCTTATGCACCTCACCGCGCCCGACGGCACAACGCCTTTCTATGGCGACGACGACGGGGGTCGTCTTGCGCCGCTCGACGAACGCGCAGCCGCAGACTTTCGCGCCACGCTCTCGACCGCCGCCGCAATCTTTGCGCGCGCCGACTACAAATACGTCGCCTCTCATCCGTCAGAAGAGACTCTGTGGCTTGCGGGCCATAAATCACTCGCAGCAGTCGACGCTTTGGAAGCTCACGCGCCCGTCGAAACTTCTCGTGCTTTTCCCGATGGCGGCTTCTACGTCATGCGCGACGCTTGGACGCGCGATGCAAACTACTTTCTGATCGACTGCGGCCCGCACGGCGCAGAAGGCGGCGGACACGCGCACGCCGATGCGCTTTCCTTTGCGCTCGCCGCGCGCGGTCGCACCTTGCTCGTCGATCCCGGCACATACAGCTACACAGGCTCGCGCGAGATGCGCGACTACTTTCGCTCAACAGCAGCGCACAACGCGCTCGTCATTGACGGCACATCTTCATCCGTCCCCGATGGGCCGTTTAGTTGGGCTACGTCGGCGCGCTGTGAGCCGCGCGAATGGCTGACCCGCACGCGCTTCGATTTCTTCGACGGCGAGCACGACGGCTACAGGCGTTTGCCCGACCCCGTCACGCATCGACGCTCCGTGCTCTTTCTCAAAAACGATTATTTCATCCTGCGCGATGAAGCAAAGGCAGACGCGCGTCATCGTTTTGAGCTCTACTTTCATCTCGCGCCCGACGCGCAGCCGCGCGTCGAGGGCGAAGGTAAAAACTCATTCATCAGCGCGCGCCCTGAGTCGGATTCGGGGATCGAGCTACACACAAACGGCGGCGCGCATGGTCGCTGGCGCATTGAAGACGGATGGGTTTCACCTTGTTACGGCGCTCGCGTTGCGGCGCAAATCTGCGTTTTTGAATCAGAGAGCGAAGGCGCGCAGGAGTTCGTCACCGTTGCCGTGCCGCGCGCGGCAAACACGCAAACGCCTGCGCGCGTTTTGAGCTTGATGCCCGGCAGGGCTTCGCACTTTCTCGAAATCGTTGACGCAGGCGTGCGCGATTTCGTCATCCTCAATCGCCCCGGCAATCTCGTCTCCGAGCAACGCTTCACGACGGACTTTGCATGGACGTGGGTGCGGCTTGCCGAAGACGACGCGTTGCAGGAGTTGATACTGATTGGAGGCGGAACGCGTTTCGATTATGAAGGCCGTCGTGTTTTGAGCGCGCCCGCCGCTTTACGCTTTGCGTCGGCGCGCGTTGTCGAAGGCGAGCTGCACTTTGAATCCGAAGCGAGCGAGGGCGGGGCGAAAAGCACGAATTTACCGGCAAATAGCGATGTTTTTATGATTGATGGTCGGGCGTTCGGCCTACATGATAAGCTGTCAAAGGAGGGTCGCGGCCCTGTCGAGACGGCGGCAATTTAGAGTGTGAGCCGAAAGCATCGGCCTCGCGCAGCGCGTCAGAAAATTATGTGCGGCATTAACGGTATAGCTTTTTCCAGCAGGTCGGGCCGTCGCGTCGAGCGTGTCGCGCTCGAAAGCATGCGCGATGTGCTGACGCATCGCGGGCCGGACGATTACGGAATTTTTATCGATGGCCCGGTTGGTCTCGGTCATCGACGCTTGAGCATCGTTGACGTTGCCGCCGGTCATCAGCCGATGACGAACGAAGACGGCGCGCTGCAGATTGTCTATAACGGCGAAGTCTATAACCACGCCGACCATCGTCCCTCGCTCGAAGCGCGCGGCCACACCTATCAAACCCATTGCGACACGGAAACGATTCTTCATCTTTACGAAGAGAAGGGCGCGCGCTGTGTCGAAGATTTGCGCGGGATGTTCGCGTTTGCGATTTGGGACGCACGACGCAGAGAGCTTTTTATCGCGCGCGACCGTCTCGGCGTAAAGCCGCTCTACTATGCGCACACCGCAGACGGCTCGCTCTACTTTGCATCCGAAATCAAAGCGATTCTCGAAGCTCAAGCAGTCGCGGCTGAAATCAACTACGCGGCGCTCCCCGATTATCTCGCCAACCACGCGCCTTCGGGTGAAGAGACGCTCTATCGCGGCATCAAGAGGCTTCTTCCCGGCCACACGCTTTTGTGGCGCGACGGCGAGCTGCATGTCGAGAAGTATTGGGACGTAAGCTTCGCAGATGCTGATGGGAGCACGGAGCGTCGCAGCGAAAAGGATTTGATCGAAGAATGGACGGAGATGTTTCGCACCTCGGTCCGCTTGCGTCTGATGGCCGACGTGCCGCTCGGAATGTTTTTATCGGGCGGCATAGATTCTTCGGCCATCGCCGCCGTGATGAGCGAGCTTGTTAGTGAGCCGATCAAAACTTTCTCGGTCGCTTTCAATGAGCGCGAAGCAAACGAGCTTGAGTATGCGCGAATCGTCGCGCGCAAGTTTGGGACAGATCATCACGAAGTCGTTGTCAGCGCTGATGAATTTTTTGATGCGCTGCCGCGTCTCGTCTGGCATGAAGACGAGCCGCTCGCGCATCTGGCAAGCGTGCCGCTCTATTTCGTCTCGCGTTTGGCGCAAAAGCATGTCAAGGTCGTTTTGACGGGCGAGGGAAGCGATGAATTGATGGCCGGATACGCGCGCTACCGCAAGACCGTCTATAACCTCTCGCTTGGAGAGCGCTACAACACGCTTGCGCCTGCCCCTCTGCGTCGCGCTGTCGCACGCGCAATCGATGCCGCGCCCGCAGGCTCGCGTCTCAAGCAAAAGCTTCAACGCACTTTCCTTTGCCTGCCCGCCGATCTCGAAAGCCTGTACTTCGACAATTTCGCAGTCTTTCCACGCGCCATGCAGAAGCATCTGCTTGCGTCTGAAACTGTTGAGCGCGCGGGCGCACATCTTGACCCTTACGCGGGCGTGCGGCGGCTGGTTGAAGAGACGGATGCGCGCACGCTTCTTAACCGTCTGCTTTACGCCGACACAAAAACTTATTTGCACGAGCTTTTGATGAAGCAGGATCAGATGAGCATGGCTGCTTCGATTGAGAGCCGCGTGCCGTTTCTCGATCACCGACTTGTCGAGTTTACGGCCCGCTTGCCGGAGAGGTTGAAGCTGCGCGGGTTGACGACGAAGTATGTGCTCAGGCGTGCGATGAAGGGCGTGCTGCCGGAAGAGATTTTGACGCGCGGCAAGATGGGTTTCCCCGTGCCCGTCGGCAAGTGGTTTCGCAGTAGTCATCGTCACGTCATAGACGAATACGTAACGGGCGAGCGCGCCGCCGCGCGCGGCATCTTCAAACGCGACTTCGTCAACACGCTCACGTCTGAGCATCTCTCGGGCGAGCGCGACCATTCATCGCGTCTGTGGTCGCTCGTCAACTTTGAAATCTGGCTGCGTCAATTTATCGACGGCGAGCGCGCGCCTGAAACGCAGACGACGCAAATGGAATCCGCCCTCGTCACCTCCTGAGAACTCTTTTCCAATTCCCCCAAGAAAATTTTATGAGCCAGACAAGCATTAACGGAAACGGCAACAGCCGTGTGAGCGCGGCCCGCGAGCTTCTGCGCGGGCGCGACATACTCTGTTTTAGTCATGACTGGAGCGGCGACCCGCTCTCGAAGACGCACTTGATGCGTCTTTTGGCGCGCGACAACCGGGTGTTGTGGGTCAACTCAATCGGTTATCGCACGCCGACCGTCTCGAAGGCCGATGCCAGTCGGGCTTTCAAAAAACTTGCCGCCGCCGCGCAGCCCATCGGCAACCCCGAGCCGAACATCTACGTGCTCAATCCTCTGGCCGTGCCCGTCTATACAAGCCCTGCGGCGCGCGCGCTCAACCGGCATCTGTTGAAGTTTCAGGTCAAGCGCGCGATGCGCAAGCTCAAGTTTAAGCGACCCATCAACTGGGTCTTTAATCCTCCGGCGGCGGTCGTTGCGGGCGCGCTCGGCGAAGAGCAGTTGATCTATCAATGCGTCGATGAGTATGGAGCTTTCTCGGGCGTGTCGGTTGAAGCGATGGCTGAGTTTGAGGAAAAACTTTTGAAGATGGCCGACCTCGCCATCGTTTCGGCAGATCGTTTGCTCCAATCAAAGAGCAGGATCAATCCGCAGACAGTGCTCGTCCGGCACGGCGTTGACTTCACGCACTTTAGTCGCGCGCTAGACCCCGCGACAAAAGTGCCTGAAGAGATTGCTGATCTGCCGCGACCCGTCATCGGATTTTTCGGACTCGTTGCCGATTGGGTTGATGTTGATTTGATGGCAGAGGTGGCAAAACATTTTTCGCACGGCTCACTCGTCGTGCTCGGTAAGGCGACGACCGACGTGTCTGTTTTGGAGAGCCTGCCGAACGCGCATCTGCTCGGTCGCAAGCCTTACGCGGATTTGCCCGCATACTGCAAGGGCTTCGACGTGGCCTTGATGCCTTTTCGTCTGAACGAGCTGACCTTGAACGCAAACCCGCTTAAGGTGCGCGAGTATCTGGCGGCAGGGCTGCCCGTCGTTTCGACTCCGATACCCGAAGTCGAAGTGCTCGGTCAATGTCGCATCGCTGACGGCGCAGAAGCGACCATCCGAGAGATCAACGCCGCGCTTGAAGACCCCGGCCCAAGCCGCGCACGCAGCGAAGCCATTCGCAGCGAAAGCTGGGAGGCAAGGCTCGACGAGATTCGAGAGCACCTTGCTGCATTGAATAAATGAAAATTAAACACAGAGACACCGCAGACACAGTTATCGATTTTTCATCTCATTCTTTTGTTTGACTGTGCCTTTGTCTCGCTCATGGCTAATTCATTCTTTTGAAAGCGAAATTCTGACTGAAACACGCTCGGCACACGCCGTTACATGCATCATGAAACAAGTTCTCCGCAAAGGTCTCAAAGACATCGTTGTTGAAGAGGTGGCCGACCCGGTCGCCTCAGCGCATCACGTGCTTGTTCGTCCGCACTATTCGCTGATTAGTAGCGGGACGGAGACGGCTGATCTGCACACGGAAGGCGTGCTCAAAGAGGTGGCGGATAATCCTTCGCACCTGCGCAAAGTTTGGGACGTGATGAAGGTCGCCGGGCCTTTGAAGACCGTCTCTGAGGTGCGCGCAAAGTTTGAAGAGTATGCGGCGCTCGGCTATTCGGGCGCAGGCGTGATTATTGATAAGCACCCGACCGTGACCGATCTCGAAATCGGCGACCGAGTGGCTTACGGCGGCGAAGGGACGGGGCACGGCGAAACGGTTTTAGCGGGCCGCAACCTCGTCGTCAAAGTGCCGGACAACGTGGCGTTCGAGCACGCGTGTTTTACGACGCTCGGAAGCATTGCGATGAATTCGGTTCGCATCGCGCAGATCGGCGTGGGCGAGACGGTTGCGGTCA